>DYDN01000081.1 GCA_020717885.1 Candidatus Forterrea sp. | reverse complement strand
CCAAAGTGGAAACCACTTTGGACCAAACTGATGCAAAAAATCAGGCATCTTAGCTCGCTTGAGCAAAACTTTAACTTTCCTAACCAACTTACAATTCATCAGGAAACCACCTCAATTGGTTCTCCAAACCCCAATAACCTAAACACTATTGGGGCATAAAAAAGCCCCTTTACAAACAAAAACACGGACTTTCAACAAAGCCCTGGGGGGCTTGCCGGAAGAAATCAGTTTAGTTTTGTTAAAACTTAGTTCCTAAGTTTTGTCAAACCATTAACACAGTGCTTTATTTCCCCGTTCTTGAGCGCGAGTACCATTTGTTCCGCTACTTCAATTGCAACATTTTCTTGTGCCTCAAGTGTTGACGCTCCAAGGTGTGGGGTGCAAGTAACTTTTGGGTGCGCAATTAATTCTTTGTTGAGTGGTGGCTCTTCTGAATAAACATCAAGTCCCGCTGCAGCAACTTTTCCTTCGTTGAGCGCTAGAAGGAGTGCGCTTTCATTAATCACTCCCCCGCGTGCAACATTAAGGATGTAAACCCCTTTCTTCATTTGTGCGAATTCTTTTTCCGCAATCATGTTTTTTGTTTTATCAGTAAGAGGTACATGCACTGTGATATAATCAGAGTTCTTATAAATTTCCGCAAGCTCCGCTTTCTTTACTCCAAGTTCCGCAAATTTCTCCGCGGGAAGGAATGGATCATAAACAATTACACTCATTTCCATTGCGAGCGCAACTTTTGCAACTTTTTTTCCAACATTACCAAATCCAATTAATCCCAATGTTTTTCCCTTGAGTTCCGTTCCCTCAAAATTCTTCCTATCCCACTTTCTTTCCTTCATACTTTTTGTCGCATTATGAACGTGGCGCGGTATAGCCATCATAAGTGCGAGTGTGTGTTCCGCCGCGGCATTAGTATTTCCAAACGGAGTATTCTCAACAACAATTCCAAGTTCCTTAGCCGCGTCCTTATCAATATTATCTACTCCCACTCCTGCTCTTCCAATAATTTTTAACTTTCCTTTAGCTCCCGCCTCAAGAACTTTTTTTGTGATTTTAACTCCGCTCCTCACAACAAACCCATCATACTCTGGAGCAAGTTTTGCAAGTTCCTCTTCTTTTAATCCAAATTTAGCATCAACCGCTATTCCAGCGGAGGTCATTATTTCCACCGCGGTATTTGAAACCGAATCACATAACAAAACTTTTTTTTCCATAAATTAACCTCTTGTACTTTTCAATTAAGAAAAGAATTTTAGTGGCGAGGGTTTAAATAAATTATGTGGTCGTCAATTTTATTCGCACGAGTTAGTATAAGCATCAAAGAACCACAAGAGTGGTCGTGAGCCCGGAGTTACAGAGCAGGTCCCAATTCCTCCGCCGTACCAAGTAGCATAAGCCCAAGTGCTTCTTACTCCAGGGTATTGCCTGCAAGCAGTATCGTATCCCGCATAATCCCCTATTTGTGATATTGATCCAACGATTGCAGCATTGTCAACAAGCGTTGTTAACCATTGTTGTCCCGTCCAAGTGCAAGTAGGGTTAGTGGAGTAGCATCCTCCTTCTACGCAAAGATCGCAGGCTTCAATTGAGTAAGCAGTACATGTTCCGTTTGAGTATATCCCGTTGTAGTACCTTGTGTTTTCTATGCAGTAACTCGGGCAGTTCGTTTCTGGAAGTGAGGCGCTGTTTGAAACATTATTCATTATTGTTTGTATTTCTGCTTCGCTTAGTGTGCTGTTAAATAAAATTGCTTCATCAATACTTCCATTAAATCCACTTCCAGATAGAAGCGCCCCGCTTCCCTGTACTCCCCCAAATAATGCGGACGCGCTATTTGACTGAAGTTTGAACCAATTAGTGTAATCAAATCCGGAAGCATCAGGGTTTCCGTTTAAGTAAACCCTAGCTTTATTTGTTCCCCAAACTATTGCGGCAAGTTCCCATTGTCCAGAAGGAATTGTTGTATTAGAGGTTATTGCTCTTGATGCATTATATGCATAACCAAGCGGATCAGGGTAATCATAATTTCCTGAGAATTGTCCTGTCGCAAAATATAATTTTGAGCTATTCTCAAATCCTAAATCAAATTTCATGAAATCAGGATCCCCGCTTCTTAGACTAAATAAGTACTCTGAATCAGTTGTGTTGGCCCTGCTGTACCAAATTAGGAGTGTTCCGCTCCCCATATTTGAGATTGCCCCAGCCGGGAGTGTAATGGTTGAATTTCCATTAAAACTCATTGCGCTTCCAAGGAGCCCAGTGGTTTCTGTTGCGCTGCTCACACTACCATTTAGTCCATTAGGGGAAGAATCATCACCATTTCCTTCCATTCTCCAGTAGCCCAAAACTCCGTTATAACACTTATTTTTTGCTGGCTCAGAACCAATTATACAAGTTTGCTCTGGCGCACAATCAGAGTTCACTATACATTCAAATTGTCCACCAGTAAAGTTAACTATTATCGTGCGAGTAGGAGATGCGGTAGCGGAGTTGTTTGCATAATCAGTACATCTCACAGTCCAACTATAATCTCCATTTGTAATGAAAGAATAATTTATTGTGTTCTCTGCGTTGTTTGTAATCCCAGTTTGTGTAACAACATCATTTCCATCAACAACCAATACACATTCTCTTACAGCATTATTGTCACTTGCATTAAACAAAAAGGAAACATTTCCGGAAGCTACATATTCATCCGCGGGAGATGAAAGATCAATAATAGGCGGGATGTTATCCAGTGGAGTGATAATTATATTCAAATCAGTTGGCGTTATGCTCTCAACACAATCAACCGTTATTGAGTATTTGTATGTTTTTTGTAGTCCGTCTTGTGTGGTGTAATATATTGTTGCGTTGCAGGTTTTTGTTGTACCTTCATTTCCTGTGCAGGAACATGCGTTTATCAAATCTTTTAATGAAAAAAGAATTTTTGATCCAGACACAAGTTGTGTATTGTAATTATTATCAACTCCGCCCAAAGAAATATTAGTTATTGTTAATAGGTCTCCTGAATTATTTTGCAAACTTACTAACCCATTCCCATCTGTGGCAACCAAAGCATCCGCAATACTTATTCCACCTTGAGTCAAATTACCAATTTTGCCACTGGACATTACAATGTTTTGCGGATTAGAGTTAGAACCCACAAGCCCAACAACAACCAGCGAAATAACAATTATTACCGCAAGAATAACCAAATATTCTATCGTCCCTTGGGCAGGGGCAGTGGAAAACAAAGAATTCCTTTTCATTAAAAAATTACGACTTTCGAGTATAAAAAAAGCTCGTATTTGCGGGCGGTGTAGAAATCCTATTGGATTTCTAGGTAAAGCCAAATTTTTATGATTCGTCCGATGTGTTCAATATTGTATGCTAGTGCTTTGATTGTCACAGTTTTTTG
>DYDN01000080.1 GCA_020717885.1 Candidatus Forterrea sp. | reverse complement strand
CCAAAGTGGAAACCACTTTGGACCAAACTGATGCAAAAAATCAGGCATCTTAGCTCGCTTGAGCAAAACTTTAACTTTCCTAACCAACTTACAATTCATCAGGAAACCACCTCAATTGGTTCTCCAAACCCCAATAACCTAAACACTATTGGGGCATAAAAAAGCCCCTTTACAAACAAAAACACGGACTTTCAACAAAGCCCGTCAATCCTAAATGATTAAATACTCCAATCTCCTACTACTATTGCTTAGTTAAGCGTGGTGATTATTTGGCAGGATATGAGGATTTCGTTGACCTTGGGTATAAACCCAACGCAAAAGATATTATTGCGGTTTTTAAGGTAAAAGTTCCTGAATGGGAAAAACCTGAACGCGCATTTGGCGCGGTTGCAAGCGAGAGTTCTGTAGGAACATGGACTGATCTTAATATTTGGGCAAAATACCCTCATGTAAAAAAAGTTGCGGCAAAAGTTTATTCAATAGAGCATACTCCTCACGGGTACTGGATAAAAATTGCTTACCCAGAGGACCATTTTGAACAAAACAACGTGAGCCAAATACTTGCATCAATCGCGGGAAATGATTTTGGAATGAAAGCGGTTGACGGGCTAAGGCTACAGGATATACAATTCACAAAAACCGTTATGAAACAATACCCTGGCCCAGGAGTAGGGATTAGCGGAATAAGAAAAATATTTGATGTTCCCGAAAGACCACTAATGCTCTCTGTTCCAAAGCCAAAAGTAGGAATGACTACTGAAGAACACGCGGATATTGGATATCAAATATGGACAGGTGGACTTGACTTGTTAAAAGATGATGAAAATTTAACAAACCAAAAATTTAATCCATTCAAAAAAAGAGTGGAAAAAACGTTGAAGATGAGAAATAAAGCGGAAAAAGTAACCGGGCTAAAGAAATCTTATTTAATTAATGTGTCCGCGCCGACAGTTGAAGAAATGATTGAGCGCGCAAGATTTGTGAAAAAGCAAGGCGGAGAATATGTAATGCTTGACATTATTACTGCGGGATGGAGTGCGCTTGCAAGCCTAAGAAATGAATGCAAGGATTTGGGACTAGCAATACATGCGCACCGCGCAATGCACGGTGCATTCACAAGAAACCCTGACCATGGAATCTCAATGGAAGTAGTTTCAAAACTTGCAAGAATGAGCGGAGTGGATCAGCTCCACATAGGAACAAGCATTGGAAAACTTGTGAGCCCAAAAGAAGAGGTGCTCCAGTGCCAATCAATACTTACTGCGAAAAAAACAAAGGAAAATATACGCGAACACTGTTTATCACAGGACTGGGGAACAAAAAAACAAGTATTCCCTGTTTCAAGCGGAGGACTACACCCAGGAATAGTTGATCAAATACTCAAAATGTTTGGAACAAATATAATGATACAACTTGGGGGCGGAGTACATGGGCACCCAAAAGGAAGTTATGCTGGTGCAGTAGCAATGCGCGCTGCAATTGATGCTTACCTTGATAAGCAAAGCGTGGAAGAAAAAGCAAAAACCTGTCCCGAGCTAAAAGAAGCGCTCAAAACATGGGGAAGAAGTTTGCCAAAGTGAAAGTCTTCTAAATTTATTGTGGAATTCGGGGAAGAAAATTAATTCTTCTAAATGAATTAGGTTCGCTTTGCTTAATATCAAAGGGCTTGCCATTTGATAGCTATCAAAAGACAACATGGCGTCTTTTGATACAATAAAAAAGTTTATTAATGTGGCAAGCATTAGTAGTTAGGTTTCTTTCATAATAAAAAAAATAAGAAATTGATTTTTGGTGATGATTTTGAGTTTAAGTAAGCTTACTTTTGGAAGCATGAACAGCATTAATGCACAATCCCACACAAGGGGCAAGATAAAAATAATCAAAGCAGAGAAATTTGTTGGAATGGATGCGGTATGCGTAATAGCAAAGCTTGTTGAGGGGGCTGTTGCGAAAAAAATGAGGATGGCTGGAAAAGATAAAAGTGTTGTAGTAAGCGTTGAATCAAAATCCGGGGACGGGTACTGCACAAAAATAGGCGCACAAGTAGTTCTCATGGTTGAGGGAGTATACAAAGAGGACTTCCCCGCAGGTGCTGAAATAATATTTGAGAAAGGTGCGGGCGGAGACGAAAGCAGACCAAAAGGAAGAGTAATAATTGCTTAACTTTTAGCAAAAAGGAATTCTTATATAAATTCGCAAAACTTGATTAGAAAGGCTTAATTACTTCAACTTTCAATATTTCTGCATGCCCCTTGAGTATGAAAGCAATTCTTTGTTTGAGAACTTGCATGCAAATTTTCTTTCAACAGAAAATAAAACGCTCTTTTCTTATGGGCTAGTTTTATTTCTTATTCCCATGTTTCCACTTCACCAACTAATAATTGGAACAATTGTTAACGCGCTTTTAATAAAATCAGCAATCACAATGAAAACAAAAAATGTTTTCTTGCTTGCATTAATTCCAAGTATTGCTGTAGCTACTGGTGGAGTGCTTTTTGGCGGACTCACAAGCGCAATGGTTTATATGATTCCATTTATTTGGGCGGGGAACGCTGTACTAATGCTCTTCATGAGAAAAATGTTTATGCAAAAGAAAAAGAATTACTTACTTTCTTCACTTGCGGGGGCAACAACAAAAACTGCGCTCTTATTCGCAGTGGCATTTGTGTTACTTGCGTATAGTTTCGTCCCGGTTCTTTTCTTAACTGCATTTGGAATACTGCAGTTTGTAACCGCGATAGCCGGCGCAATAATAGTTGGTGCTGCGGATAAATTTTTGCCGAGAAAATAATTTTAGTAATCCAAAAATAGAACAACACCTAAAACTTATTACTTGCTTTTTTGTTATACTCTTTTACTTTATCCGCAATCAAACCAAGAATTTTTTTGCTTGGGTGTAAATGTGCATTCTTTAGTGCCTCCCCAAGTGTGCACTTTGCCCCCCCATAATCATGCCCTGGCCAAATCATCAATTCTTGGCTGAGCTGTGAAAGAAAAGCAATTGTTTCTTCCTGTTCATTCTCATTCCCGCTGTAACTAGTGTTTCCGACTCCGCGCGCAAATAAAGTGTCTCCAGTAAATAAATTATTCTCAATTAGAATACAAACACAATCGCTTGTGTGGCCGGGAGTGTGGATGAAGCGCAGTTTAAACCCGCACGCCTCTTTTTCCTCAAATTCTCCGAGTTTTTTTGGTTTAGGAATCCAAGCAGGAATTCCTTTTGATTTAAAATAATCAACAAGTTCGCAGTGATCGGGGTGATTGTGTGTTAGAACCTGGAGTACAACATTTAATCCTAGTTCTTTTATTTTGTCTTCGATAACTGCTTTTTCTCCAGTTGGGTCAATAAGAATAGCCTCTTTTGAGTGCTTTCCTTCTCCAATTACAAGATATGAGAAATTATTGTCAAACCCGCCTACTTTGAGCTGGATTACTTTAACGGTTTTGTAGAAATCCTTTATAAAGGACTAAATAGGAGTTTGTACTCCTATTTAGTGTGAACCCTTTATGGTATTGTATCCAATTGAGTATAATAATTTTTACCGACTGGTTGAGAA
>DYDN01000005.1 GCA_020717885.1 Candidatus Forterrea sp. | reverse complement strand
TTAAGGCAACAAAATTCTCCCCTAAAAACAAAGACTTTCAACAAAGCCACCTTCTTGTTACTATTGAGGTTGGTAGTATCCCTGTTGGGTTACGGGCAGTTATCTTAATGTGTAGAAATCCTTCTTTGTGTGTTGTAAATACATCCGCAACATACCTGTCCTGTGTCTTTGTTTAATCGGAATCTCGCCCCGCGTTCGGATAAGCGCCATATCTTCTGGCGCAAGTCTTCTTTTTGTTGCTTCCTTTAATTTTCTCTCAGCGAATTGAAATGGTCTTAATAGTGAAGCAAGAAAACCCATTTATCATCACAAAGATAATACCATTAAAGTATTTAATAACAATCCGCTTAGGCAATTCTTTTCGTATAAAAAAATAATTCTTTTTTGTACCCATTTGCTCTTGCGATTCTACCATACAGTATTCGCATATTTCTCTGTAATTGTTCAAGAGTCAATCCATCATGCCGTGCGGGTTTTGCGTAATAGTAAAGTGTTTCGGGTCTTCGGATTCTAACTTCCTTAAGTCCGGCTTTTTTTGCAGTTTGTTCTGCCTGCTTGAGCAGAAAATCAAGCGGCAGCTCTTTTGCTACTCTTCGGAATTCATTTAGATTTTTTCTTCGATGTTTCTTTGTTGTTTGCATTGCTTCAATAATTAAAGTATTTTTTTGAAAACCAATTGCAACATGCGCGAGCGGGTAGGGCCATCCACCATTTAAATAAAGTTGTAATGCAGTTTCTGATTCAAAGATATTTAATCCATACCGCACGAAATATTCTCTCCTTGTTTTTGGCCCCGCGTGCAGTGTAAGTTCTTTAAAGAATTTCTCAAATCCTTTTCCATATTTTTGGCAAGCATCATGCCCCCCAGTGGCAAATCTTGAAGGATGGTGACCCTTTTTGTGTGCAAAGTAATAATGCCAGTCATATGCTTTCTCTCTGCCGACTCTTACTGCGCACAGAGCAACTTGTTTTGTTCTTCTCCTTATTCTCCGAAAGCTTAGCATACAAAGAATGAGTTGCTTGTAGTATAAATTAGTTTTCTGGCAATTAATTAGTGCGATTTATTCATCCACAGGCACTTCATCAATAATCACTTCATCAGCATTATTTTCGCCAAAGTTCTCAGCGCTTTGTTCTGTTTGCGGCTCAAGGTAAATAGTTTTATTGTCATCATACTTTTCCTCAAGAACCTTTTTTATCAATCTCGCTTTTTTCTTTCCCAAGTTCTCAACACTTTGGAGTTCTTTTTCGCTCGCGTTTGCAATTGCTTTGATTGAGCCAAATTTCTCAAGCAGTGCTTTTGCGAGGAGCGGGCCAACAAGCGGTAATCCTTCTGTAATGAATCTCTGTTGTTCTGAAAGTGTGAGCCCTTTTCTTCCTACGCGTAAGCGTACTTCTTTATCTCGTGCGATTTGCTCGCGTTTTGCGATAACATATAAGTATTCTGCTGTCTCCGCCGGGGTTTTTGTATTTAGTGCGGGGACTTGGTAATCCAAGGCAATTGAAGTGAGCGCGCCAATAATAGAATTTCTATGAATGTTCCTTAAAGTAAACATGCCCTGTATATTTCCTTCAATGATTATTAGAGGTTTTGCATAATTTTGCCGCATGTTCATGAGTTGTGAGAATAATCTCCCGTCAACCATCGAGTTCACAAAATCATCAATTGTTTTTCTCTCAACACAAACATCCTTGCTCAATACATAATCCCCAATATCAAGCGGTTTCATTATAATTTTTACTTTCTCTTTCCCAAAGAGTTCTTTGTTTACGGTTGACGCTTGTTCCCTGCTGTCAACAAAAATAATTATTTGCTCTCCCTTGCTTTCAGTGAATGTTGAGAGTAGTGTTTGCTCTGGTGCAGCGGGGTTAAACGTATCCGCTTTCTTCATTTCATGCAATGTTTCTTTCATCTTTCTTTCCTTTGAGCGTGCGGTCCAATAGAACGCCTCATCGCGTGTATTTCTCGCCATTAAAATAATTGCTTTTCCTTTTCCAAATCTCCCCGTTCTTCCTCTTCGTTGGATTGTGCGTATTTCGCTTGGAACTGGCTCAAAGAATACAACCAGTTCCACGTTTGGAATATCAAGCCCCTCTTCCGCCACCGAAGAAGTAACCAAAATATTGTGTTTTCCGCTTCTAAGTTCCTCAAGCACTTCTTGTTGTAATTTTTGGTTCATCCCTTTTTCAGTTCCCTTTGTTGCCTGCCCGATGAATTTAGTTGCTTTAATTTTCTCCGCGCCTTTTTCCTCCGCAGAGTTCAAAAACTCCACAACCTCGCGAATGGAATCGCGGTAGTGATTGAAAACAATTATTTTGCTCTCGGGCTGCGCTTCAAGCTGACGTAAAACAATTTTCTTCAGCTCCGCGTACTTGGGGTGCCGTATTTTCTCCTCAAATAATTTGTGTGTAAGCGCAATTGCCTGTTTTATATTGTCATCCATTGTGATTGCCCTTGCGGCTTTGCTTTTTCCAATTCGCGCTTCCTCAATTAACTTATCAAAATAATTATTCAGCGCCCCAATTCCTTGGGTTTCAATTAATTCCTCCGCATGAGAAACTTTCAAAAGCGCGGCGCATTTGCTCGCTGCGAAGAATAAACTTGGCTGTGAGCGTCCGTGTGAGATAATTCTTTTGCTGATGTTTGATTGCATTTCAAGTAGTTTGAATTTATTCCAATATCTTCTATTCTCAGTCACAGCGAACCCAAGCCCTTTGAGAACTTTTAATTGTGAGGTTTGAAATTCTTCTAAATGTTTTTTTATTTTAATAAAATCCGCGGGGAGATCAACTTTTACCCAATCAATATCAATTTCATTTACATATGGTTTTACATCAGAATCGGCGGCATCTTTTATCTCAATATTTTTTATGAAAAGGTTTTTGCACACATCTTGTATGTGTTCTGCCTCGCTTCCGGGGCTTGCTGTGAGTGCGAGTGTTAAACAATTCGGATTTTGTTTTTGGAGTTGCAGCGCAACAAACACATAGGCATAATCCCCAATTGCTCTGTGCGCTTCATCAAAAATAACAAGCCCAAAATCCTTTAGTGAAATTCTTCCTGAAAGTAAATCATTCTCAATTGTTTGCGGGGTAGCATTAATTATTGTTTTATTTTTGTAAATTTCTTCTCTTTGTTTTGCCGGAGTGCTTCCTGTTATTGAAATAATCTTTTCTTCTGGAATTTTTAGGAATTTCTTAAAGCTCTTCTCGTGCTGAACCGCAAGCGGCTTTGTTGGCGCAAGGAAAAGTATTTTTGAAGTTGGCTTATTTTCAAGTACATACGCCGCAAGCATTACTGCAACAATCGTTTTTCCTAGCGCGGTAGGTGCAACTACTAAAGTGTTCCCCTTCTCAACTACCCGTGTAACAATCACTTCCTGATAGAGCCTCGCCTCAACGCTATCCAGTTTAATCAGGTTATGCTTAATGAAGGACATGAATAGTTATTGGTTTGATGGTTTTTAAAAGCTCTCGAAGTGAATTGCCGGCATCAAATTCCTTTAATCGCTTTTTTCTACCCAAAAAGCCAACCTTTATATTCTTTTAAGTTTTTATTATAAAAGCAAGGTTTGTTTTGCTATTTAGGTGATGTGAATGAGTGAATTGCCATTAGCGGCGGTTGATAGGATTATTAGAAAAGCCACGGGTGTGAGGGTAAGCGAGAGCGCTACAAAGGAACTTGGTAATTATTTGGAAGAAGAAGGAATGAAAGTAGCTCAGCAGGCGGCTGTTTTCTCAAAGCACGCAGGGAGAAAAACTGTTACGGATGAGGATATTCGGCTCGCGTTGAAGAAGTAGGGTGCAGAATGTAAAGTAATTTGATTTAAGTTGTGGATGTGGTATTTGTATGGTAAAAGCAAAGAAAAAGGAACAAGTCTTCACACGGTAGAAGCAAAGATTATTTATGATGCTGATGCTGTTGAAGAGGTATTCTTGGAGAATCAGTTTGTTCAGGGGCTAATTAGCTTTATTGCGGCCTTTATTGTTTATTTGATTGAGTTAAGTCTATATTCTATTAGCATTTACTTTGCGGCAATAGGGTTTGTTGTGATAAGGGTAGTGCGAAGCCTTGTATTAATAAGACTGGGGCGGATTCTTTATTGACTGATTCGAAGAATTGTGGTGTGTGTGGTGATTGATTTGGAAGAAACTCTAAAGAATTTGGGTAAAGCATTTATTGGGGAATCGCAGGCGAGGAACCGCCGGCGCATTGGTTCTCGTGTTGTTCAACCAAAATCATTAAATATAACTTTGAGTATAATTTATTATACTAAATTGTTGTGTTGGTGATTTTGTGGGTGAATTTGTTAAGGTGCGAAAAGTGGGTGGTTCTTTGGTTGCTACAATCCCTAAAGAGATGGTTAATGCTCTTGGACTTAAGGAAAATGAACAGGTTTTGCTTGAGGTGTCAAAACCAATGAAGAGCTACTTTGGTATTTTTAAGGGAAAGGGACTTACCCCTTTTACGAGAGAAGAGCGGGAAGAAATGTGGGCGGAATGGGGCGAGTGACTTTAAATGCGCCAGCGCCTTTTACTTGATACTTCCGCATGGATAGAATACTTCCTTGGCTCTGATTTAGGAAAAAGAGTCAGCAGCATGATTGATGATTCTCCGGATGTGCTTATTGTGCTGCCTAATGTTGTTGCAAGTGAGGTAATAAGCAAATCAATACGATTAGGGTTTAGTCCCTTAATAGTGCACCCGCCCCTACGAAAGTGTGTTCCTCCAATTGAAACAAAAGAATATTACTTTGAGGCAGGTAAAAAGCATGCTGAGTTAAGGAAGATAATTCCCCACTTTAGTTTAGTTGATGCGATAATCCTTACCTTGGCGGAAAAGAACAAGGCGACCATTATCACTAAGGATACTCATTTGGCTGGGCCAAACACAATTCTACTAAAATAATTCTTGGTTGAATTAGAGACCAACTAAGTGCCTTTACTTGAATGTTTTTCCATATCTGCGCTCACCAAAAACCATTACTTTTTTTATAAAGTGTATAAACTTCGTATCGTTTCCTCACTAATCAATTGCCCTCACCACTCGTCAACTTTCGTCACCATTTGCCAATATCGATCACTAGTTTGTTATGTTAGTTCATGTTTTGAAATATTTGGTGTGCGAACTTTGCCCAAAACCCTCAAAATCACTTCATTTCTTAATGTATAATTAGGGTTATTTTGTGTTTAATTACGGATTTGACGCATTTCATCCTTTTTGCATAAAAATCAACAATTTGTTCTTCAACATAATAAAAATATGCCTTCTGAGGGGGGTGGGGGCAAAAACGTCAAAACAAGGCTAATAAAAGCCCAGAACTATCAAAATAAGCTATTTTAACACTTTTCACTAGTGAAAGTCCTGTTTTTTTACGTCAGGTTGGTTATATTTGGGTTTAAAGCGTGTTTAACGTACTTTGCATAGTTCTACAATCAACGAAGTGAGTGAAATAAGCCTTATTTGGGCTTCTTTTTCCCTTTAAGGCGTTAAAAACCTATACATAAAAGCAAAGGTTTATAAATAAGGTGAGCGACAATATAGTCAATTAAATTTTAGCCTTCGGGCAGGGTGATATGATGAGGTCATTAATTGAAGCATCCGTACATAAGGGCGGATCTACTGTAGCAGACGATAAATTGGAGGAATTCGGCACACCAAAAATCATGGTTATTGGTGCAGGCGGAGCTGGATGTAATGCAGTAAACAGACTTGCGGCTATGGGGGTAGCAGGCGCACAGTTAGTTGCTGTTAACACAGACAAACAGCACCTCGCAATTGTTAACGATGAGATAACAAAAGTTCTTATCGGTAAGAGTGTAACTAGAGGACTTGGAGCAGGCGGTTACCCAGAAGTTGGTGCTAAAGCTGCTGAAGTATCAAGAAACGCTCTTGAAGAAGTAATGGCTGGGGTAGATATGTTATTCCTTTCATCCGGAATGGGTGGGGGAACAGGAACAGGCTCAGCTCCAATAATTGCAGGAATTGCAAAAGAACAGGGTGCAATTGTAATCGCAATGGTTACTTACCCGTTCGCTCTAGAAAAAGCTAGATTAATTAAAGCTGAAGAAGGTATTGATGCTTTGCAGAAAGTCTGCGATACAGTTGTTGTTATTGATAACAACCGATTGGTTGAATTAGTACCTAACTTGCCAATACAGGACGCATTCAAAGTTGCTGATGAAGTGATTGCAAGAACTGTAAGAGGAATTACAGAGACAATTACACAGCCATCATTAATCAACTTGGATTATGCTGATGTTCGCTCAATAATGAGTAACAAAGGACTATCAGTTATTGCTGTTGGTGAATCAAAATCTGTTGACAAAGTTAACGAAGTTGTTGAAGACACACTCAAGAACGCTTTGTTAGATATTGATATTGCAGGAGCTACTGGTTGCTTAATCCACATCACTGGCGGACCTGACCTAACTCTAGGTGAAGCTAATGCTGTTGGTGAAATGCTAACAGAAAGAATTGATCCTAAAGCGGTTGTAATATGGGGGGCAAGAGTAGACCCAACTTTTGAGAACAAACTCGAAGTTATCTGCATCTTCACAGGAGTTCACAGCCCATACATCAAGTCTTCTCCAAGCAAATTCAACGGAAAGGGCGAGAAAGGAAGCCACTCATACAGAAACAGTGACTTAGATTTGGACTTCATACGGTAAATTAGTTTATAGTTTTGCAAAAGAGGGGACCCCAACCCCCTCTCTTGCACATCCTTTTTTTAATCTTTATTTAGTCTCCCTTTCACCGGCAAGCCACTTGGGAAGCGTTTTTATTCTACTAAGTCGATTGTCGTATTATTCTAAAAGTTTTTAAATCATCAAGAGTTGTTTTTTTCATATGGTTGCGGGGGCTGTTGTTTTTAATGAGGCTGAAATTAAAAGAAGAATTTTCACTATTCGCGGTTTGCAAGTAATGCTTGACCGTGATTTAGCTGTTTTGTATGGGGTTGAAACAGGTGTATTAAACCAGGCTGTGAAGAGAAACATTGCGAGATTTCCAAAAGAGTTTATGTTTCAACTAACAGGTGGGGAACTTGGCGCTTTGAGGTCACAATTTGTGACCTCAAAATGGATATCACAAATTGTGATATCCAATAATGCTAAAATGGGGTTAAGAAAAGCCCCGTATGCATTTACTGAGCAAGGGGTGGCTATGCTCTCAGGTGTCCTAAAAAGTGATGCCGCCGTTAGAATAAGTATTCAAATAATCAGTGCGTTTGTTGCTATGCGGAGATTTATTGCTTCTAATGCGCAAATTTTCCAAAGATTGGATTATGTGGAGTTAAAACAACTTGAATATAAAAAAGAGACTAATAAGAAATTTGATGAAATATTTGATGCAATAGAGAATAAAGAAATTAAAGCTAAACAAGGGATATTTTTTGATGGGCAAATATTTGATGCATACAATTTCGTTTCGAGTATTGTACGTAATGCCCAAAAATCAATTATTTTACTTGATAATTTTGTTGATGATTCAGTTTTAACGATTTTTAATAAACGAAAAAAAGGTGTTAGTGTCATTGTTTTTACAAAGAAGATTTCTAAGGAACTGGCTTTAGATTTAGAAAAATATAATTCACAATACCCTTCAATTGTAATTAAAAAATTTGGTAATTTTCACGATAGGTTCTTGATAATAGATAACACTGAAGTGTATCATTTTGGCGCATCTCTAAAAGATTTGGGAAAAAAATGGTTTGCTTTCTCCAAATTTGACAAAGATGCATTCAAGATTTTAGATCGGGTGGAAGCAGTAAAAAAAGAAGCCAAAATTAGCGGTTAAGTAAGTTTATTATGTGTTATTTATTTGGTGTGTTTAGTGATAGTATGAAAGTGTGCGAGAAAATATTTTCAGCGGTTATTACAAAAGAGGGTAAACTATTCTCATCTTTTTGTCCTGAGCTTGGAGTGGCCTCTCAAGGAACAACTGAAAAAGAAGCGTTGGCGAATCTAAAGGAAGCTGTTGAACTTTATTTAGAAGAAGATCCGATTGGGATGTCTTAGTTTTGTGCCGCCCAACAAAAGCATTTCTTTTATATTCCCTTTAGTCTTTTTTCTTTGTATGCCTTTTAAGCCAAAACATCATCATGTGCATCATGCGCATGAGCAAAAGAAGGATACTACTTTTAAGAAACCAAAGCCATTGCCAAAGCGTTCCTTAAACGGCGCCTTAATTCTTGGTGTACTTGGCTTAATTCTTGCGGCTGGAATTTTCTTTTCCGTTGGGGAAAACATTTACTTTTGGACTCTTTTAATTCTTGCAATTATCCTGACTGCGAACGCAATTTTCCTCCGTTTCAAATTCTCGACCCCATTTTTGCTTCCTTTTGTAATTACAATGGTGAAAACCAAGCACACAATTAATTTCATTTATTCCATCGCGCACCACTCAAAATGGTTCGAGAAGGTGTGCCTTGGCGGGATGTTCCTTGGCTTTGGTATTGCGGGCGTTGATTATTGGTATGGAAGAAAGCTCGGCGGGTGGAAGCGAATCGTAGTACTCGCAGTCTCAGCAGTTCTCTTGGGCGTATTATTTGAAGTGACAATGAAGTTCCTCTTCTCAGTTCCGCTCTTTGCCCCGCTTTACATTCCCTGCTTAATTGGATTTGTTTTCCTCGGCTTTGGCGGGATGACGCTTGCAATGATGCTTGGTTATGGTGTGCTTGCTTTAAACGGGGCCTTTTTTGGCCAGCAGTATTGTCCTTCAGTTGCTCCAGTAATTCCTGGTGCGCCAATTCCTGGGCTTGGAACAGTAATTCCATTAATCGCTTGGGTATCACTTGCGCTTGTTTTAATTATTCATGAATTCAGCCACGGAATTTTGATGGCATATTATAAAGAGAAAATAAAATCCGTGGGGCTTCTTCTCGCGGGGATTTTTCCAATTGGTGCATTTGTTGAGCAGGATGATAAGACATTCAATAAATTAAATGACAAAAAATCTTTAATGGTTCTAAGTGCGGGCTCTGCAAGTAATTTATTCAGCATCGCAATTGCGGTAATTTTAATGGTCGCGATTGGTTTTGCCTCCCAATCGCTTGCAACTTCATTTAATTCAGAATACAATAAGGCTTATAGTGGAGTAAAAGTGCTTTCAGTTGAGGATAAGGTTTCTTTTTGCGGAATCACGGTTGACGCGCCCGCGAAAGGAAAGTTTTTGCCCGGGGACATAATTAGTTCAGTGAATGGTGTTGATATCAACAGCCTCTCTTCATTAAATAGAGCCATATTCTCATCCAGCGGGGAGATTGAATTTTCTGTTCAGCGTTTATCTGACCAAAACCTTCCAATAATTACCGTGGTTTCACTAACTCCTTACACTTTCATGGATTTGAACCTGAAAAAAATTGGTGTTGAGTTTGCTGCTTTGCCAACTGGTTACAAAATGGATTCGGGGATTGTTGCATCAGAAACAATTGTTCAAATGATTCTGCAAATCCTTTTGTTTTGGGCGATATTGAGTTTCGCTGCGGGGTCATTTAATTATCTGCCAAGTGATCCATTTGATGGGGGGAGAATGGGTAAAATAATTCTTGCGCCCTACTTTGCTTTCATGGGATTAAATAAAAAAGAAACACAGGTGCTCATTGGAAGAATTTTCATGTGGCTCTTAGTTATTGCGCTTGTGCTAAACATGGTTCCATATTTGACGATGATTTGATTAAATAGATTGTCATTATTTCTTGGATTGTTCATCCTTTACTCTTTGTATTTCATTTCTTATTCTTTGTAATTCAATAAAATCAGCTCTCTTTATTGCAAGCTCAAATGCTCTCATGGATAATTGTCTCGCAAGCGAATCCTTTTCTGACACAATCTCCTCGGCGTGCGCGCGCTTAATTGTTTCCATGGGTCCGCTACTTGTTCTCTGTATTTCCCTAAATCTTCTCACAGCCGCAGGGTCTGAAGCAGAAACTACTTTTTGCACTGCCTCATTTAGTTCAGTATTCATTCTTGAGAGTTGTGCCCTATATTCTGCTTCAGGAAGCGGGGGTTTGCTAACAAGAGTTTTTATTATCTCTGCCTGTTTCTTTTTCCATGCTACCTCTTTTTTGAGCCATGCCATTCCCGCCGGAGTGAGTGTGGAACGCCTTTTGCTTAATTTCTTTTTTGGCATAAGTGAATAATGCGTGTGGCATATTAAATTCTTTTTGGCAGGGGGATGAAAGGTTAGCAAGCGTGGAAGAAACTAAATATTTTCTAACTATCTAAGAAATAGAATCGGGGCAAAACACTTGAAGCCAAAAAAACACTGGGGAATGAAGATGCAAGCAAACCGGACAAGCAACAAGTTGCTTATCCGATCGCTTAGAGAGTTATGTTTTTGGAGATTAGAGTAGGCTCACCATAAGCTACTCAATCTAATTTTTCCGCGTATTACTATCCTTAACATACCTTATATTTATACCTTACTACAAAATCTAATACATAACCGAAGTGGTTTTTTGCCCCAAAACTGGGGAAATGAGCTATCAAGGGGCATTTAACCGCAATTTAATTAGCGGTTGTTTTAAGTAAAGAATTGAGCAAATTTTCGTCATTAGGTAAACAAAAAGAAAACGTAATTTTAAGTTTTGAGAGGGGTACTTGTAAGTAAGGTACAATAGGGGTAATAATTTAGAAAATTTGTTGAGAAAGTGATGTGAATGGGCGTAAATCTTTCTGAACTTGTGGAAAAAGAAGAGCTTTCGCTTGATTTTCTATCAGGAAAGCGCGTAGGAATTGACTCTTACAACATGCTTTACCAATTCCTCGCCTCAATTAGAGGCCCGGATGGTTTGCCTCTTGCGGATACTCATGGGCAAGTGACTTCCCACCTTACCGGATTGTTTTATCGTACTCTAAATATGGTGGATATGGGGATTAAACCTGTTTTTGTTTTTGATGGAAAACCCTCAAAACTCAAATCAGAGACTTTGAAGAAGAGAAGAGAAGCACGAACTGATGCTGCACAAAAATCCGAAACCGCTTTACAGGAAGGGAACTTGGAAGAAGCGCAGAAATTTGGTTCGCGTGCATTAAAATTAACTCCTGAGATGGTGGAGGGAGCAAAAGAACTTTTGAGATTACTTGGTATTCCTGTTATTGAGTCCCCGCAGGAGGGTGAAGCGCAGGCGAGTGTAATGGTTTCAAGGGGGCAGCTCTTTGGTGCAGTGAGCCAAGACTTTGACTGTTTACTCTTCGGTGCGAATCACTTGTTTCGGAATGTTGGTTTGAGCGGGAAAAGAAAAGTTGCGGGGAAAAACTTTTACGTTGAAGTAAAACCCCAGCACATTGAACTTGATAAGGTGCTAAAGCAACTCCAAATCACACGCCAGAAATTAATTTGGTTAGGGATTTTAGTTGGAACTGATTTTAATGAAAAGTTTCCGCGCATCGGGCCAAAAACCGCATTGAAGCTTGTGCAGAAAAATAATTCCTTTGAGGAAATTGTCAAGGAAACAAAATTCGAACCAGATTTTGATTACAAAGAAATTGAAGAATTATTTATGAATCCTGTGAGCGTTAGTGTTGATTCAAAATTACTTGAACCCACTCTTCCACAGAAGGAAAAAATAGTTGAGTTCCTTGTGGAGAAGCATGATTTCTCGCGCGAAAGAGTGGAGCACACTCTGGGCGAGTTTTTGAAAAAGAAAGAAGAAAAACAAAAACAGAAAAGCTTGGGTGAGTGGTTTGGGTAAGTGATTTTGATGGGGAGAATTGTCACTAAAAGAACTTCTATTGAAATGATTCCTCCTGGGAAAAGATTGTTCGTTCCTTTTACAGTAAGCACCGGAAAAAATGGAAAAGCTAACGCGAGAGGCACGCGTGTGTTTGTTCCGCAGGGGACCAAACCTTCCAAGGAACTTGTTGATTGGATGAAGGATGTGCGCAAAAAATATGTGCGGGCGTCAAAAGAGCCGGGCGTCCCAGGAATAATTAATCACGGGATTAGGGTTGATCATGTTGCTTACAAGTTGGATATGGAACGGGGGAAAATAGCTGATAAATCAGATTTTTTCATGAGGCCCGTTGGGAAAAGAATTCTTGCAGTAAGAAATGCACTAATTAGAGCTGGGATTCATATAGAAACCCCAACGGTGCAATTAGGGAGAAATCTTGAGCTTTTTGAGAGAGGCGGTTTTACTAGAATCTCCAAAAGGGACATTACTTTGGATGAGCTTAAGAAAAAGACAATATGGGTTGCTGTCAGGATGCATGATGCAAATGTTGCCCACAATCATTTGAACACGGGAAATTTTGTAATGGACGCATCAGGCAGATTTAAGTTAATTGATTTGTCGCTCGCAAAACTATACAAAAAGCCCGCAAGAAACGAGAAAGAATTCATTACGAGATTTGCAGAGGATATTTTTACTCAGGCAAGGGAGTTTGCGCATATGGAAAGAGATTACCCCCGCCGTGAGGATAATGGGCAACTTCATGAAGCGATTATTAGGAATATTAAAGAGATTTTGGAAGCGCACAAACTTCCTTACGCTGTTTCTCCAACTGAATTGCACAAATATGCATTAATGTATTAAGGTGTGGTTTAATTAGAAAGTTTTTATTAAATTAGCAAGTTCTTTGAGTGTTGTAACCTCATAATCCGCGCTGAACTCAATTTTATTTCTTGAATTATCATCTTTGTTGTTAAACCAAATCGTAACAAAACCTATTTCTTTTGCGGGAACGAGGTTTGTTTTGGAATCATCAACAAAAACGCATTCGCTTGGGGCGTAACCGGTCTTTTCTAACATTATTCCAAAGAATTCTTTATTGGGTTTATTTATTTTCATTTCAAAACTCACAAATATCTTTTTGAAGAATTTTTTCATTTTAAGAGTCTCAATCGCTTTCTCAAAAATCACTGGCACGTGGTTTGATGCAATAAAAAGCGGATAGACTTTTTCAAGTTCTCTTAATATTTTTATTGCGCCGCCCTTTGCCTTTATGTTTTCCGATGTTCTGAGCAGTTTATTAAAAGGAACTTTGGCAAAGGCTTTTTTTAGGGGGATTCTTCCCGAGCGCGCATTTGAGTACATTTCGCGGAGCTCGTCAAGTGTCGCATACTCTTTTAATTTTGGGTAAAGAATATTTCGAATAAGATTTCCTTCTACCGTTAGTACTCCCTCAAAGTCAAGAAAAATTGCTTTAATCATATAATCACGGCGCAATAAGTCATTACTTTAGTCCAGCAAGTATGAATGCTAGCAGGCTAACAAGCATTCCTTTTTTTGAGAGTGATTGGCTTTGTACAGGTTTTTTGTTGTAAAGTTTCTTTGCCGAGTAAATGAATATTATTGCGCCTATTATTGTGAAGATGAGATAAAAGTAGCTTAGCGAAAAGAGCACGAATGCCCCGATTCCAAAAAGTATTGCAAAAGTGTAATAAACCGCCACAATATAATTTGCTTTTTTTGTTTTCATTGGGAGCGTTACCTTTGTCCCTTTATCTTTCTTCAAATCCTGAATGTCTTTTGTAATCTCTCTCGCCATGTTTGAGAAGAATGCGCTTAGTGCAAGCACAACAACTAGTGCCGGAACATTTCCTGCAGCTGCCGCCCCAAAAATAAAAGTAATTGCGGTTCCAAGCGCAACAACTACATTTCCGGCATATTTAATTTTATTCATAAACGCGGGGTACGCGAATAAAAGCAAAGCCATTATTATTGCGATTAGGAGCGCCATTTGATTAATATAAATCGCGGCAATTATTCCAACTAAGAATAATGCAAGTGAAAAGTACAGTGCTTCCGCGGGCAGAATCCTTTTGCTTGGGATAGGCCTTTTCTTTGATAATTTCGCGTCAATTTTTGCGTCAAAGTAATCGTTTATTGCCTGTCCCGCTCCGCAAACCAAAAATGCAACTCCAAATCCAATTAATGCGAGATTAAGGTCAGTCCCTTGCGCGAGAAAAAAACCAATTAGTACCGCAATTCCGGCCATGAAGCAGTTGCCCAGTCTCATTAGTTCCGCGAACGCGTCAAATCTCTGCGCAAAACTTGCCATTTATTTTCACCCTAAGCTAATCGCAATTTCATTATAACATTTAACACACAAATGGTATTTTCTTACTTTGTCTTCCCTATCCGGGGGGCTTAATAGTATCCCGCCAAATTCATTTAACTCTTTCTTGCACTTATCGCAAAGCGGTTTTATTGCCATGAAGTAAATATGCTTTAGGAGTATAAAAAAGTAGTTTTGGAAAGGGGCGGCTGTTTATGCAGCTGCTTTCCTTTTCTTTTTCTTTAGTCTTAGTCTCTGTGAGCCGCATTTTCTGCACTGCGGTGGTTTTCCTGAAGAGGACCTATTAGTAGCATTGCATCTTTGGCAGACGAACACATTATTGAATCTTCTTGCCATTGATTCCTTAAAGTCAACCATCTAATTGCTCACCGAATACAAAAGCAAAAACGCAAACCTTTATAAACGATTTCTGTTGCAAGTTTTTAATACAGTCAAAAAGCCTGGTTTATGCAAAGCTAAAGCAGGAAAAATTGGGCTAATTCTCCATGCAAGGTAAGTGGGATTGCGTAAGCAATCGCACCCCGTAATGCACTGGCGGAACAGTGCCCCGATAGTGCAGTGGTCAAGCACATGAGCCTTTCAAGCTTGTAACCCGGGTTCGAATCCCGGTCGGGGTATAACACTCTTTATTTCGGTTTGAGTAACTATTGTAGTTACTAAACCAATTACTATTCCTTGGAACACTAAATAGGTACGGTGTTTGAAATGGTTCCAAGAGAAGGCATATATCCTCACGAAAAACAGCTTAAGTATTACTTACAAAGTATTGAAGAAAGTGCTAAGATTAATGAACAAAATAAATTATTGCTTCAGAAATATCACTACTTCCTTATCAATACTGACATGGCCCTTAGCACAAGAATAGTTCAACTTCAATTGTTTAAGACAATAGCAGAACACTTGAGTGAAAAAAGAATCCCGGATTTAACAAAACAAGACCCTGAAGAACTCGTTTACTGGATACGAACAATAAAGTTTTCTCCTCAAACAGTCCACAAGTATTTAGTTTCAATTAAAAAACTTTTTAAATGGCTAAAAGGTAATGGCGAAACATATCCGCCAGAAGTAAGTTGGATAAAAAGCAATGTAAAAAATAGTCAAATCAAATTACCTGAAAACTTACTAAACTAAGAAGAAGTAAAAAAATTAATTAACGCTTGCGAAAATCCACGAGACAGATGCATGCTTTCACTTCTTAATGAACTTGGGTGTAGAATAGGGGAATTACTAAACATAGACATCAAACATATAGAAGACTGTCAAGAATACTACAGAGTAACTATTCAATACTCAAAAACGCAACCAAGAAAACTTAAAGTAATAGATTCAAAACCATTCATAGCCGAATGGTTAAACAAACACCCCAAGCTTGACAAAGAAAATTCACCGCTTTTCATTGGAATTGGAAAACGAAACAAAAATCACCGTCTGCAATATGATGCGTGCAGAATGTTGCTTAATAAGATAGCCAAGCGAGCAGGTGTAAAAAAAGCAATGAATCCGCACCATTGGCGCCACTCCACAGCCACAAGATATGCAAAATTCCTAAGCTACGCTCAGCTTTGTAACTGGTTCGGTTGGAATGTTGGCTCAAAAGTCCCAGCAGTATACATTCATCTTTCAGGTCAAGACAGCGATACGGCAGTAGATGAAATGCGCGGAATAAAAAACATTCAACAACTTGAGAACACTCTTATGTCAAAGAATTGTAATTACTGCGGAACAACAAACAAAGGAACAAACGATTTCTGCGAAAAGTGCGGAGCAACAATAACACTAAACGGAATAATTCAAAAAGAAGAAAACACAAAGAAATTTGAACAAGAACTATTAGCAAGACAGAAAGTGCTTGAAGAATACATGAAATACCAAACCGAAAAGATAAGAAAACTTGAAGAGGACTTGAAAGAAAAAATTAGTGTCAATCAATAAATAAAAATAATCAGTTATATTTTAAAAGAAATTTAGATTAATTCAAGTACTTCGTAAATGAAACTTAACTGGGATTTTGAATTGAATAGGTGACAAAGATTATAATCAATGCTACAATCGCTTCAATTGCGGTAAGTGCATAATTAGCGTTCCAATTGGCAATAACTAATACGGGTCCAAAGAAAAAGTCAATAACAAATGCAAAACCATAATTAGCAAGAGTTAACCCGCAGTCTGAAAGTCCTTTTTGAGCACAATATAACATTTGTTGGCCAAGTGCTCCAAATGCAGCAAAATTTAGCCAATCCAAGATATATAAAACAAGTCCAACAGAGAACCAGGCAATTGTGGGAGGAATCAACATTGTAATGGATGATTGAGCTTTTTCCTCAGTCGTTGGTTGCTTAGGAATCACTTTCATTACCTCCTTGTTCAAAATATTGCCTTACATCGGAGTTATTTTCAAAAAAGAAAGAAAGAATGTCAAAAGCATCTTTTGCATCTATTTGTCCTTGTAATTTAAACAACTTCAATCTGTCACAATCTTTTTTTGACACAAGCGAAATGTCATTTTTCTGTAATCTCTCATCAAACTTATCTTCCAAATAAATTCTCAAAGCACAATCTAAGTGATTTATCTTTTTAGACTTTTTATCATATTGCAAATGTGCATATTTTAATGGATATGCTTTCTTATTAGTTTTGGGTTGTACTAAATGCCGACTTTTATTGCGTAATTCCTCAATTTGTAATTCCATTAGGTCATCATTCGTTTGTTTCCACCAAAAATCAGTTTTTTCTAGATTTTCTAACTCTCGGTCTTTTTTTGAAGAAGCATGCTGTGTAACCCCAACTTTTAAATTATCTAATTTCTTTGGGATTTTAGGCCCCCATGAATAATCAAACTCTAAACTATCCCTGAATTCGGATTTTAGAGATATTTCATTAGGAATAATTTGGAAATACACTCTTAATTCAGAATTCTTTTTCATAACCTCGCGGATTTTATTTATTAATCTCCAACTAAAGGCGTTTGGTCTTGAATGTGCACGTCTGAGAAAATTGTGGTAATTTACAAGATATTCTTTGTCAATTAATATTCCTTTTTGCAGAATACAATCTGGCGATTTAACTTTTAGAAGGCCTTCGTCAAATTCGGGGGCGACTTGAATAATATTAAAGATTGGCTTTTGTGTATGATATGTTGGGCAGTTAGTATCTTCGTGTTTACTGCATTGACCCAATATTTTTGATAATGAAACCAGCTCAACAGGTCGTTCATATGTTACAAAGTATGATTCATACTCTTTTTGATTTTCATAGAGGGCTGCTTCAGCATCAACCGCAAATTCACCGTCATCAAGTTTAATTAATTTAGCTGATTTTGGAATAACAAATCCAATTTGGCGGTTAAAATTATGATTAACATTGAAAGGCATTCGCTTGTCGGAGGTATTTATTTGTTTTATCAGACCTTCAAGAGACTCTTTTGTGAATTGAATGCTGTCTTTGGATATGTGGGTAGTTATTAATCTGCAATTCAGTTTTAACACTTGAACACCTTTTTGATTATTTAAAAATTATTAGTTGCAATTAATGTCTACCATAATCTTTCCAGTTTTATCATTTGGTTGGCCACTTGTACGAAACATGATTTCAACCCAGCTTCCGTTATCTGGGTTAGTCCATTGTGCGCTCTGCTTTATTAGGCTTAACCACTTGTTGTGATTGGCATTAATTTGTATTCCTGCTTGCTCCGCAGGAGTTTTTTTAAGCGTTTGATGTGGTCTTACAAAGTTATAGTATGTTCGCCAATTTTGCATTTGTTGTTTGGCTTGAACTAAATAAACATCTTCTTGTTGTAAAGAAAGGTTAGCTCCGCAATCCACTATTTCTTTTCCTCTTAATTCTCTTGTTTCCATAACATCACTCTTCTATACAGAATAATAACCGAACAGTTTATAAATCTATTCTGTATAGAAGATTATTATGGAAGAACTTGAATTTAAAGCTAAAATTTACGGGACAACTGACAAAAAGAAACTTGTAACTGGAAAAAACCACTTATATGAATACGGGGCGATAAACATCAGAACCCCTGAATTAGCCAAACATATAGGCAAATATGCCAAAATCAAAGTAAAAATAAATGACGAAACTAACAATAAGGTTTAAAAATCACAAAGACCTTTAATAAATGATTGACCTAGTATATTTGTTCAAGTGATTGATATGCCAAACAAAGTAATTTTTGAAGAATTAAATGATAAAGAAAAAATCCTTCTCTTAAGTGCATATGACTTTGATGTGGATAAAGACAACTTTGTTTTAGACCCGAACGGAAACAAAATTCCATCCCAAGAAATTCCTTCAAAATTCTTAAAATTAGACGAAGTAGCTTTGACCTCTGGTTCTCTAAAAATCATGGATGGAACACCTGCTTCCATTTCAAAGTTTATTAGAGAAAAGGTTGAGCAATAATGAGTGTTCCTTTGCCCTCGCCAGAAGAAATACTAACTATTATTTCTAATTTGCCCTTAAAAGAGGCATTAACTTATTTAGCTGGTGCGGGATTAGTTAAATTTGGAAAAGATGGATTTGCAAAAATTAAAAAAGTTATACAAGATAAACATAATGAAGGCAAATATGCGTTTGTTCCGAATAAAGAGGAAGCCCAAAAACTTACTCAATTTTCTACTGAATCTAATTATAAAAAATTAAGTATTTTAATTCCAAATTTTGAATATATAGATATAGTGAGAACTGGCTTATTATTAAGTTATTATCATCAACGAAATGAAAAGGGCGACAAAGAAAAAGTTCAAGCAATAAGAGCGCAAATTCATAGAAGACCCAATGGTTCTTTTTTAGTAAAATTATCTATAATTTCTGCTGAAAGTGATTCACTAACGGCGTTACTTGACTATTTATATGACTTGAAAACTAAAGAAAATTATACCGAAAAGCAGTTACAAGAAAAATTAAGCGAAAGAGTGCTTTCTTGGGATAGTTGCTCACTTCTTGTAGATAAAACACAAACTGTGGGGGATGTAATAGCTAATCTCTTAAATAATGGAACATTTTTGGCATAGCTTTAGTGTT
>DYDN01000004.1 GCA_020717885.1 Candidatus Forterrea sp. | reverse complement strand
AACAACACAAGAAAAGAAAAATTAGCTCGCTCTCATCCGCACCTTAAAAGGTGCAGATTTCCCGCTCGACTACGTTAATTTTTTTTCTTTAAAAACCCGATCTTTAAATTCATTCTTTACCAAATTTACATTAACAGTTCGATTATTCCCTAATTTTTTAAAAAAGTCTGTTTTCAGCAAAATTCTCGCATTAATGCTGTCAGGGAGTTTTCTAAGCAAATCAATATTAGATTATGTTCCAGTTGGCTTAATTTTAACTTTTTTGGATCTTATCAAATAGTCACTAATTTCTGGAGAATTACAATCAATCCGCCGTTTCATTCCAATTAGCATTACATTATCAAGATGTTCGTGCCGTAGCATATTCTCATAAATTGAGTCTGGATCTAAGATCAGATTTGAATTAGCAAATAGAACTATTTGGTTTTTTGATAAAAACAACCCCGCATTCCTGCTTACACACCTACCAAAATTACCTTTGCTTTGTGCAATTTTAAGATTGGGCAACTCGTATTTTGATATTTTATTTAATATCTTCTTGTTTGATAACTTTGGACTATCAAAGACTATTATTATTTCAAACTTATTATTTTTGCTAAAAAAACTTTGCTCTTTCAAAGATAACAAATGTTTCTCAAAACCCCTGTCATATTTATACACGGGGATAATAACTGATAAAGATTTTTTAATAGCTTTTTTTCTGCGGGTTATCCGGCTTGTTGTCTTTGTAGTGCTGTTGCTATTTCGCTTATTGGTTTGCCTTCAGTGTATAGTTGGGTTAGTTTTTGCTCTTCTTCTTTTGTCCATGGATTGTTTCATTAAAGCTAGTTTTTTTGTCATGGTTTTTACTGTTATGTCATCTTTTTGTTTTAGTTCGTCTAATTCAAGAGCTACTTTCTGGTCTAAAACCATGCTACAAGATGAACAGTATTTTGCTGTGCCCCTGTTTTTTGTTCTGCAACGGGGACAAGTGATTGGAGAGAGTTGGCTTTCGTGTTTTTCTTCTTCAATTTCTATTCCTTGTGCTTTGGCTAATGCCATGTCCACGGTTTTGCCGCTCATGTGAATATAGATGGCAGCCATTCTGGAGTCTGGGCTCCAACCGGCGAAACTTTTCATTACTTGCTCAGTAATTTTTGGAACTAAAGCTGTTGGGCGGGAATGTCTGAAAACGTGTGGGTGGGCACGCTTTTTTATTTCTGCTTTTTTACCTCAGCTCGCCCATCATTCATCACTAGTCAGAATGAAAAACATCATCACAGGCACAAAACTACTAAACAAAAAGGCTTTTAACGAAAAGCTCGCTCCGCTCAAAAAACACCCCAAACCCCCACTAAAACCCTTTAAAACCCGCTTTTCGACCCAATTGGTTTAAATACCTTTTACTTTTTGGGTTAATCAGAAAGCCAATTAGTTGCCTGGATTAAGTAATTAATTTATTTAGCGCATTTAATTGGTTTAGATACAAAAATTGGGGGATTATTTATGACTGAAGTATTAGTAGTAGCATCAAAAGTAAAGGAAGCAATCAAGGCAGAGGACTGCAACACAGCAGGAGACGCTGTTGACGCTTTGAGCGCAGAAGTAGCTAAAATGATAAAGAAAGCATCTGCAAGAGCAAAAGAAAACGGAAGAAAAACCGTTAGAGCATGCGACTTTTAGTTTTAGGTTAAACTTTTGTTTTGGATGGCGAAAAGTACGCCATTCAAAGCAGCTACTTTTTTATAAAGAATTAGTTTTTTCACTATTAATTATTTTTTGAGTTTCTCAACCATTCTCGCAAAAACCAAATTTTCATTTGAGAACTTTTCAAGAAGTTCCTTTCCTTTCTTTGAAATAAACTTTGGCGCGCGATGCGTTAAGAAGAACCCAACGTATTTCACAACATCCTCTTCGCTAAAAGAAAATGGAACTTTCGGGTCAATTGCGGCAAGCGAATCAGCTTCAAGCACAAGGAGCTCGTCTTTGGTTATAAGAGCATCAACATTATCATGAACTTCAATTAAGTGAGTAATTTTTGAAATCTCTTCTTCAGTGAAGCCGCCGATTTGTGATAAAAACTCTTTCGCCATTTTCGCGCCCACGGGCATATGCTCTTTTTTTGCGGCGATTCGCTGAGAAAAAGAATAACCATCGCTAAGTATCCCGCCATAACCAATATCGTGCAAGTACATTGTTGTCGCAAGGATTTTTTCATCCGCGCCCTCGCTTTTCGCGATTTGTTTTATTATTTCAACCGCGGAGAGGGTGTGGACAAGCGTCCAATTATCATTAACAAAAACTTTCTTTATGTACAAAAGAAGTTTCTCTTCAACTTTTTTATCTAACTTCATAAAAAAACACTCAATTCCAAAACATGTCCAAGAAAATGAGTTCAAAATAAAATCCTTTCCGTCGAATAATAGTTCACAGAATCCTCGCGGTCAACCACGGCAACCACCGTAATTGTGTGAATGTTTCCAGCAAGTCTAGTCATCCTTGAGAGCTGGGACATTGAAACTTTCTCGCTCTCTGGGGCAACATGAATAACAAACTTTGAGTGCTCTTCCCCCATTTTCTTTCCTTTCGGATAAACCCTAAAATCAAATCCAAACTTAAGCCCGGTTTTTACACAGTACCCGCGCTCGCGCAAATCAGAGTACACCACAAACTTTGAGTAAAACTTTTTGTCATGCTCAAGACCAATGTGAAGAAGTTTCTTCTCAGAAACACTTTTTCCCCTCCTATCACAAACACAAAGCTTTTCCTTTTGTACCAAGAATAGCGCTTCAAACAAATCAAGCACAAGCGCGCGTGACTTATTCTCCCCAAATCCTTTCTCAACAAGCTGCCCCTTAATTGTTGAATCCTCGACAAGCACTTTACTCTCAAGCAAAACTCCGCACTCAGAACACACATTTAATTTAGACATAAATACACCAATAAACAATATTTTTCCCAATTAATAACACTTCTCATTAACACCCAAAGATAATTCTCAACTTCAAAGAAAACCAGTTATTCTTCGTCCTTGTCCTCATCCTCTTCCTCAACAACCTCAACCGCCTCAAACTTTATTTTATTTTTTTTAAGTTCCTTTGTAACCTCATCAAAAAACTGTGTGTGATCTGCAATCAAAAAAACTTTGTCAATCTTCTGCAGAACCGCAATACCAAGAATTTTCTTCGCAGTGGTGCCCCACTCAGTTATTTCATTACACTTTTTCTTCTTAGTTCCAATAATTTTCTTAATCTCATCCATAACAGTACGAAACTGCCTCACTTCCCCAATTGCAGAACTTGTACGGCTCATGAAATCCTTATCCACTATCTGAAGCAAAACAATCTCATCCACTTTATTTGTAAATGCTTCAATGAACATCGGATTATTCTCCTTGCCAGTAAGCAACGGCACTAAAACCTTCATCTAATCACGAGCAATTATCTATCTCAATAAGTTAAAAAGCTGTTTTGTGGGGCAAAGAAAGAGTACTTCAAATACCCCCACACTAAATATTAAATATGCGAAAGTACTGCATTAGTCATGAAAACGCTTGAATTTGACCTCTCTGAGATGCTACGCCTATTTGAGGAAAAAAGAGTATTTGATTTAAGGGGGATTGGAAGCAGACTAATTAGAGAAGCCGCACTGGGAAATGATTATGCCAAGGCAGAGCTTGGAGTAATTGCTTACGCATTACACAAAATAGAAACAAAACCGCATTTTATTAACAGCCCCAAGTGGGTCAAAGTAAAGCAAATCATAGAAACAAATTTCAACATAGCAAAATCCGCGGTGGATAAGGGCGATGAAAAACTTTTCATGGACTCACTCAAAATGATAATTAAGAACATTGTAAATATTGACAATGAACTCGGAAATTATGCACAAAACGTTTATGAAAAAGCAAAAGTAAAACAGGCCTCGCTTGCTTACAGCTATGGATTAAGCCTTGCACAAGCAGCGGCGCTTACTGGAGCAGATCAGAAGGAACTCCAAAGCTATATTGGATTCACAACAATGCACGATGAGGAACCAGAATCAAAAAATATTGTTCAGCGCGTGAATGAGTTAAAGGAAATATTGGAAGGAAACTAGCGTGGAGAAAATTTGGTGAGAGTTATGAAAGCAGTTATTGACACAGGGACAATGATAACACTCGCGGGCACATGCCTAATGAATGTATTCCGCGAATTTGTAAAAACAAACCGCTTGGAACTATTAATTTCCGGAACGGTTGCGGAGGAAAGTGTTTGGAAACCAATAACAAATAAGCGCTTTGCCCTTAACGCTGCGCGAATAAAGTATGCGATGAACACGGGAATAATCAAAACAATCCCTACTTCAAGCGAAATTGCACGCACTCAACAAAAAATACTCCAGCTTGCAAATAATATTTTCTTCACCCAAAACGGCCCGCTTAGCATAATACAAGCTGGGGAAGCTGAGGCACTCGCAATAGCAAAACTCCAAAACGTAAAAATGCTTTTTATTGATGAACGAACAACACGCTCGCTCATCGAAGATCCGTCAAGGCTTAAGCAAGTTCTTGAGAGAAGACAAGAGGAAGCAGTTACAATGAATCAGCAAAACCTAAATTCGTTTAGGGCAATGTTTCCAGAACTAAAGATGTTTCGAAGCGTGGATATTATCGCAATGGCTTATGAACAAAATCTCTTTGACCACGAACTCGCACACGGGAGACTTGAGCTTGAAGCCGCACTCTACGCCGCAAAATTCGCAGGGTGCGCAGTAAGTGAAAAAGAGATTGGAGATTATTTGAGCCACAAAAGCGAGTGAATCGCTTATGGATGATTAACTAAAAAGTGATTTTTTTTGAAAATAGAAAAAGCAAGAGCGGAAGATGCTGAGTGGATTGATGAAAAGATACGGATTGAGTTCCCTTACACCGAATTTACCCCAAAAAAAATCGCTGAAAGAATGAATGACCCAAAGTACCTCGTTCTTGTATCACACCAAAACAATATTCTCACGGGATTTGCGGAACTTGAATTCTTTTTGGACAAAAAAGAGGCACGCTTAAACGCAATATATGTTAATGACGCATGGAGAGGACAAAAAATCGCCACAAAAATCGTTAAAAGAATTCTTGAAGAGTGCAGCAAAATAGAGCTTGATAGATTATTCCTCCTTGTGCGCACAAGCAACAACGGGGCAAAGGAATTGTATGAAAAAAACGGATTTATTTATGAGAAAATACATGACAAAAAAATCGGCGGAGAAAAAATAGAGGTTTGGAGCCAAAAAATTGCCCCGCAGACAACGCATATTAGAAGGTACGCAAGTTAAGTTAATTCAAAAGTAAGTTTAAAATTCAGCTTTGATTATTAATAATCCTTAGCAATGTAAACAACATGCTGTGCACTTTTTCCGCAAACAACGCATTTCCCAAAAGTCTTTTCCTTAGTGTCAATTCTTGTTCCGCGAATCTTCCCCCCGCTTTCCTTCTCAACAACTTCCGCGCACTTCTCTCCATCCTTTTTCATTGAGCAAAAATTCGCTCTAGCAATTCCCTTGCCGACAATTTTCTTAACCTCTTCAATACTCTTAACATCCTTAATTAATCCCTCAAAGCTCTTCATCGCGTTCTTTTTGAGATTCTCGCTGAGTGCTTTACCTTGAATTTCAACCTCTTTTACTAAATCTCTTTCAGCAACTTCTATTTTCTTTTCAATATCCCTTCTAAAGAGCAAAAACTTTTTCGCGGTTAAATCCCTTGGGCCAAGTTCAATCCTAAGAGGAACTCCCTTCATTTCCCAAAAATAAAATTTCTCTCCGGGGCGCTTATCACTAGTGTCAACCTCAACCCTATACCCAGCATCATCAAGTTTCTCTGCAAGTTCCTTTGCTTTTACTAAAACCTTTGGCTCTTTCTCAGCAAGTATTGGAACAATAACCACTTGCTTTGGAGCAATTTCGAATGGGAATTTTAGCCCCTTATTATCACCGTGCGTTAGAACAACGGACGCAAATATTCTTGAGATTGCTGGACCATAGCAAGTAGTGTAAGGAACTTTCTCCTTTTCATCCTTATCAACAAATTTTATCCCAAACTGTCCGGCAAAGTGCTGATTAATCATGTGCGTGCTTGGCTGCTGAACTACCCTCCCCTGCGGAGTAATTGCATCTGCACCAAATGTTCTTGCGGCGCCTGCAAATTTGTCCCAATCTGGTCTTTCAAAAACAATTGTTGGAACGCCATAAACACCGTACACAATTTTCTTTGTTGTCTCCATATCATCAAGAACATTTTGGAATGCTTCCTCTTCAGTGGCAAAAGCACAGTGGGTTTCTATCCAATGAAACTCCCTGCTTCGAAGAAATGGACGAGTAGCCTTTGATTCGTAGCGGAAAATATTTGCGCGCTGGTACGTTCTAAATGGAAGATCCTTGTATGAGCGAATCCAAAGAGCGAACATTGAGTAAAACGCGGTTTCTGAAGTTGGTCTTAATGCAAGACGCTCCTCAAGTTTATCAGTGCCCGCTTTTTCTACCCAAAATACCTCAGGAGAAAATCCTTCTATGTGCTCGGCTTCCTTGTAAAAATAATTCTCAGGAATTAAAGTTGGAAACCAGTAATTTTTGTGCCCGCGTTTCTTCAAATCCTTTTCTAAGAAATCATACATTAATTCCATTGCCTCAACAGACCAATGCTGAAAAACAATACACCCCTTAACGCCATATCGAATATCCGCAAGCCCCGCCCGCTGAATTATTTCCGTGTACCACTCGCTTGGGTTCTTCTGTATATCTGGAAGATTTTGTTCAGCCATTAAATACCACAATTTTACTACAAAAAGTAAGGAAGTAAGGGGTTATAAATTTTGGTTGTTGCCCGCCGGCACAAAAGTCCCTGTTGCTTTTCCTTTTGCAAAACCACTAAATCCCTTTGGCCCAGAAACAAAAACATCGCATCCCGCGCCATTTGCAGTACTTATTGAGGAGAGTTTTGAATCAATTCCCCCCCTCCCGTCCTTTGATTTTTCGGTTAATACACAAACCTGGTCCATTTTAGTAAGAGTATCAATTATTTTGCCGTCCCTTCCAATCAAACCGCCTTTAGCAGTAATGAATACTAAAAGTTTGACGCCGATTTGCTTTGCAAGAAGCGCCGCGAGCGCATCATTATCCGAGAATACTCCATTCGCCCTAAGTTCCTCGGTCGCAACAACATCATTCTCATTCATAATCGGAATTACTTTCTTTTCCAGCAAAAAATCAAAAGTGCTTTTTATATTTGAAAGACACTGCGAGTTTGAAAAATCGTGCTGAGAAACTAAAACCTGTGCACCAACAAGCCCCTCTTTATCAAATCGCTTCAAGTACTCATTCATTAATCCTATTTGCCCAACCGCCGCAAGCCCCTGTTGTTCCTTAATGGTCGTCGAGTTCGAACTTGAGAAATTAATTCTTTTTTTTCCCATCCCCACCGCTCCGCTTGAAATTAGGACAACTCTTTTGCCAGCTTTGGATAACAATGCGACTTCATTTACAAGCGCATCCAAGAAATCCACATCAAGCACTCCATCACGCATAATTGCATTTGTGCCAATTTTGATTGCAATAAGCGAATATTTGCCAACATTCATACACATAACAAACCCAAAATTGTTTAAAAAATGAGCGTTGAAAGAAAAAAACCCTGTGCTGCGCAGAATCATTTTAAAAAAAAAACATTTGCCGGTCCAAAGCACCGGCAAAAATTAAGTTTATACTCTACTTTATCTCAAACTCTGCTGAAACACTCGCAGTTATTTCAACATCTGAAGGCACTATAACTGTTGAAGCATCCTTTACCATTGATCCAACATTAATACTATTGTCTGGCGTATAAAAATACGCATTTTCGGTTATTGAGTGAAGATTACCAACATCTACTTCAATTCCCTTTGCTATACTATTAGCCTTAAGTCTAGCTATCCCTGCAGCTTCCTGTAAAGCAACTCTCTTTTCTTGCAACTCGCTAGTAGGAGTCAACTTGAAAGTAACGCTGCTAACCCTATTTGCCCCAGCCTTAACCGCAGCATCAACAACCGCACCGGTCGTCTTCACTTCAGTCATAATAGCTTGAACCTGATTAATTGTCTTATACCCAATAGAAACTGATTTCTGTTCAACCTCATTATACTCAATCTCTTCATTTACAGAATAAGAAACTGTTTTTATGTGCTCAGAGGTAACTCCTGCACTCTTCAAAGCAGCATTGACTCTCTCAGAGATTACTGCATTTGAACTCTGGCTTATTTGAGCAGAGTTATCCAAAGTCTCAACACTCAAAATTACCTCAACCAAATTAGGCGCAACTTTATGAGTTGCATTACCCGTAACACTAATTGTTTTTAAATTTGCTAAATCAGAACTACCCCCGCCCGAAACAGTTGCCCCGGCAGTAAATCCAACTATTATTAGTACAGCCACAAGCAGAACCGCAAGGAATGCGGGAACCATGCTGCTGAACTTAAATCCTATTCCATCAGTCATTAAAACACCCCAAAAAAACTAGTAAATATTACACAATTCAGGCATAAAAACCTGATTATTTAATTTGCGCTACAGATTAAATCAAAAAAATACGCAAATAATTAAAAAGAAAAAAATGGGGATAGCAAGATTTGAACTCGCGCTTGATGCTCCCAAAGCACCGGTCCTACCAGGCTAGACTATATCCCCAATTAAATGAATTTGGTGTTGAATGCTTTATAAAAGTTTTGAGGGGGAAAAATCCCCAAAAAGAGCAATTACTTTTTCTTCTCCTCTCTCTTCTCAACTTCCTTCTCTTTTTCCTTTCGCACTTCCCTAACACGCACCTCACTCATGGCAAAGAAAATAATCAATCCGATTATGGCGATTAACGGACGCACATACTCCCCCACAAGCGCGAAAATCATTAAAATAACCCAAAGCAAAATAACTCCTTCAATCCAAGTCCTAAACCGAGTTTTACACAAATGCTTGCATATTAATTCATAAGCGATTATAATTGCAAACCCACCAATAAGTGAAGGGACATGCATAAAGTCAAGCACAAGCGCAACAACAAGAACATAAATACTCACTTCTGCCCCAAGCTGCAATGGATGCTCTTCTCTTCCCCTAAATGCGGCAAAACTAAATGCTGTTAAGAACATCAATAATCCAAGTGCGGAAAAGATACTAAAGTTAAAAGTATCAAACCCCGCAAAGTAATGCCAAAAAAGATCAAGAAAGTTCCAGTTCATAAAAAGTAATTGGTTAGAGCAATATAAAAGGATTATGAGGCCACTTAAATTACTGCCAAACTAAGCTGGCGGAACTTTGAAAATAGTAAGCGAGAAAAGTATTTTTTAAGCAAAAAAAATTGTTTGGGTAGTGGTTTTAGTGCTGTTTAAGGACGCTGCAGAGTATTTTAGTAAGACCGAAGAAGCCTCCTCAAGGCTTGTTATGACAGACATACTGGCTGACCTGTTTGAGGGCATGCCCGCAGAGGATGCAAAAAAAGTAATTTATCTCTTGCAGGGGAGAATCGCCCCAAATTTTGAAGGAAAAGAAATTGGTTTTGGAGAGAAATTAATTGCCGAGGGGATAGCTAAGGCCACTGGGTTTTCACGCGAAGAAGTTGATGCACTCTTCAATAAAAACGGGGACCTTGGAAACACCGCCGAAGAATTAATGAAAAAGAAAAAACAGGGCTCGCTTTTTTCACAAGCACTCACAATTGAGAAAGTTTTTCTAAACTTAAAAAAAATGGCGATGAGCGAGGGAAGTGGAAGCCAGGAACTAAAAATAAAACTACTTGCAGAACTCTTTAATTCCGCATCCCCAACAGAGGCACGCTATATTGCAAGAATCCCGCTTGGGAATATTAGACTAGGAATAGGCGACCCGACTATAATGGATTCGTTTGCAATAATGCTTTCAAAAAAAGAGCAGGAGAACCTTTCAATACAACTCTCAAAAGCAAAAACTCCAAAAGAGAAAAAAGTAATTGAGGATAAAAAAAGAGAAATAAAAGTTAAGATACGCGAGGAAATTGAAACTGCATATAACATATTTTCTGACCTTGGAGAAATTGCGGGAATTCTAAAAGAGAAGGGACTCGCCGGATTAAAAGAAATCCATCTTGCTCCAGGAACCCCTGTAAGACCAACGGCGGCTGAACGATTACCAAGCGCAAAAGAAATAATTGAGAAACTTGGGAAGTGTGCGGTTGAAGCAAAATACGATGGATTTCGCTGCATTACCGGTTACACTCCGCTCTACATAAAAGGAAGAGGACTTCTCTCGGTTAAAGACTGCAAAGCAGGTTATGAGATACTCACCCACAAGGGGCAGTTTAGAAAAATACTCGCAATCAATAAAAGAAAACTAGACAATAAAGAAAGGCTATTCAAAATACAAACTTATCTTGGAAATGAATTTAGAATAACTGAAAACCACCCTCTGCTTGTATTTAGAAATGGCAAACAAAGCTGGATTAATGTGGAAGAGATTAATAAAAGAGATGAGCTTGTTTTCCCCATGCCAAAAAGAAATCTTTACTTCGAACAACCCCCAAAAGAACTGACTCTTTACACTACTGATCAATATTATAAAAAAATCAAGTTTACTGATGATTTTTATCAGTTCCTCGGGTATTGGATTGGCGACGGCTACACAAATGAATTCCATAACACAGAAAGAATAGGCCTAATCTTTAACCAAAAAACGGAGAAAAAACTTTGTGCATACTACGAAAAGCTAGTTTTCAAATTATTCAAAGTGCCAACATCCAGAAACATTCACAACGGAGCCATTTACTTATACTGGAGGGATGCGCCTTTCAGAAAATGGCTCACTCAATATTTCAGAAGAGCATTTCTTGGAAAAACCCTCCCAAACTGGTTCTTTAACATAACTTCCACACAATTCAAAAGCTTTTTACAAGGATGGCTCGAATCAGACGGGACCATAGACAAAATAGGAAGGCGGTCCATAACAACAAAAGAACGCGATCTCGCCATGTTTGCGCAACTCTTAGGTCTTAAATTTAAGACAATAATTGGGGCAAAAAGATTCCAAGTGAAACTCAAGAACTTTACCGGAAGTTATTTCAAATTAATCATAACAAAAAACCAAAGAAAGGCGCGTATCAAAAACAACAAACTGCTCGTAAAAATAAGAAAACTTGAAGAAATACAATACCCTGTGAGAACCCGAACAAAAGTATATAATTTACAGATAGACAAAGATGAAAGCTATTGCAGCACCATGCTTGCCCTTCACAACTGCGCCCTTCACAAAAACGGCGACAAAATAAAAATATTCTCAAGACAAAGCGAGGATATTACCGAAATGTTCCCTGAAATTATTGAAGCCGCAAAAGTGCAGCTCTCACCAAAAAAATGTATTGTTGAGGGAGAGGCGCTCGCGTACAACGAGAACACACAGGAATATTATCCATTCCAAATCACAATACAGCGCAAGAGAAAATACGAGATTGAGAAAAAATCAAAGGAATACCCGCTCAATTTGTTTTTGTTTGACATTGTGCTCTGCGAGAATGAAAGCTACATGGACCGCCCCCTTCGCGAACGAAGAGCAAAACTTGAAAGCATAGTAAAGGAAGGAGACATCATCCGACTAAGCGAGCAAAAAATTGTGGATACTGCTGAGGACTTGGAAAGATTCTTTGAAGAAAAAATTGCGCAAGGACTTGAAGGGGTAATGGCAAAGCACCTTGACGCACCATACATCGCCGGCGCAAGAAAATATGCTTGGATAAAACTAAAACGCTCATACAAAGGAACACTACAAGATACTGTTGATGTTGTGATTATTGGATACGATAAAGGAAAAGGGAAACGAACAAAATTCGGACTAGGGGCTCTGCTTGCCGCCGCATATAATGACAAGAAAGATGTGTTTGAAAGTGTGGCAAAAATAGGAACTGGAATGACTGAAGAAATACTTACAACTCTTGAGGAAATGCTCTCAAAAACCACCGCTAAAATAAAACCAGCGCGAGTGATTTGTGAACTTGTTCCTGACGCGTGGGTGGTTCCAAAATATGTAATTGAGGTGCGCGCGGATGAAATCACACTAAGCCCAATGCACTCATGCGGAAAAGAAAAAGGAAAAGGATATGCGCTAAGGTTCCCAAGAATGATAAAATACAGAATGGACAAAAAGCCCGAAGAAGCAACTACTGTTGATGAAATAAAAAAGATGTTTTCTGCACAAAAGCGGGTAGCACTTGAAACTATGCAACAGGAACAATAAGCGAGAAAAACACCGCAAGACTTCGTGACCAAAGTGGCACTTAGAAAGATTTAAGTAAAAGAAAATTCTCCTTCTAATTGATTAAAATGCGTTTCAAACCATTCAGCTGGCTTGTGATAATAATTACCTTCATCGCAATAATATGGGTGCTCTTCTCATTTGAGATATGGGCGGATGAGTGGAAGAAATTATTTTTCTACCTTGATAGGTGGGAAATGTGGGTGGGCCTTTTAATTGCGGCATACATATTGAAGAAGATCGTTTCCTGGATTTTGGTTACGGAAATAAGAATGCTTAAATGAGATAATTGAATAAATGGAGAATGAATTAAAATGAAGCCTTTTGAAATAATGGTATATGCAATAGTATCCCTTGCGCTCATACTACTTCTTTTCACCGTGTTTACCCAGCTCAACCCGCTTCAAAACAACACACAAATGATAAAACAATACCTTGGCGAAGCACAAATACAAACCATGGCAGGAAAAACAATTTCCCTTGGCGCGGTGCTCTACAAAAGCGGAGAAATATTTAACAGTAAAGACCTTGAAGAAAAAAATATGCTCGTGGCTTTCGAGTGCGTGAATGCTCGGGACTGCTGTACTAAAAGAAGCGATATGAAAAAGGATGAGAACTGCTCAAAGGCGATTGAGTGGGACTCAACATACGCAATAATAAAACAGGGCAAAAAAATCACCACGAGTGTTCGGTGCAATAGACTCGAAGGGGTTCCTGTGTGTAAGGTTTATTTAGCCGGACTCCCTGCACAGACAAAAATAGATAAAATAAATGTTATTAATGCAAGCTTGGGAATTGGGGAAATAAAAGTCACTGTGACTGATACTGGCTCTGTTCCAATTGCAAACGCAAGTAATTATGTGAGATTATACAAACGCGATGGGGGCGGATGGATGCTCACTGATTATACTATTGAATCAAAATCACTTGATATTTTGATGCCTGCTGAGAAACACGAATTCTTTTGGAGCATTAACCCGCAAAACTCCGGAGAGTATAGGGCTGAATTTGTTTTTGAAGCACAAAATGGGGGCTCTGACACAAATAGTATTACATTCACTCTTGATAAAACCCAATTCTGCAAAACAGCTGAAGGGACTGAAACGGTTGCTGGCAGAGAAATTGATTCTTATTGGGAAATACACAACTGCACAGGATGCACATACGCATACGAATGCGTTGCTGCATGGGACGCGAAACTTGGAAAACAATTTAATATTTTACACGCAGATAAGGCTTACTGCGTGAAAACAACTGAGAGTGGAAGTTGTTAGAGAAAAAGATTATTATTGTCTTAATTGTTTTAACTTTGCACGAGCTAGTTGTGCCCTTCTCTCACACCGCCCCGCATCACGAGCATATGCCGTGCCAATGTGTGTTCCGGCATGCTTTCTCGCAAGAGCCCTATTTTGAGAAGCAAGGGATATTTGATCAGATAACTGTTGAAGAAGCGCTTTCCTAGCCGGGGCATTCTTCAGTCTAAGCGCAGGATTAACCCCACTCTTAACCTTTTTTTTTAAATCTCAATAACCCTGACTTCATACAACAAATACCCCGCGGGTAATATATAAACCATTTTGTTTGAGCGAATTCTAAAGGATTTTTAAACAAAAGCTGGGTAATATTAGTCATTAAACTAAGTGGGAATAATGGAACTAAAAGCATTCTACAAAAAGAACTCGCTCAAAGAGGGGGCGCTCGTTGAATTTGACTTTGGCGGGAACAAAGTAAAGGGAACAATAATTCCTTCTAATGAAGATTTACTTATGGTAAAACTCTCAACAGGATACAATGCCGGATTTGAACTTGAGAAAATAAAAAACATAAAATCCCTCGGCGAATCAAAGAGCGTTGGAAAAGCAAAAACAATTGAAATGAAAAAAAATCCCTCACTTCCCACAATTGCGGTACTCCACACAGGCGGGACGATTGCATCAAGAATTGATTACCGAACTGGAGGGGTATTTGCTTCATTCACTCCGGAAGATTTGCACACAATGTTCCCGGAGCTTGAGAAAATCGCTAACTTTGAGCCGCGACTCTTGCGCAAAATGTGGAGCGATGATTTTAGATTCAGCCACTTTACTTTTATTGTAAAAGAAATCGAGAAAGAAGTACAAAAAGGGGTTGACGGAATAATTCTTGGAATGGGAACCGATAATTTGGCGGTTGCGGCAGCAGCAATTACATTTGCGATAGAAAAATGCCCCATACCAATAATTATTGTTGGCGCACAACGAAGCTCGGATAGGGGAAGCTCAGATGCAGCAATGAATTTACTTTGCGCAGCGAACTTCATAACTAAAACTGATTTTGCGGGAGTAGCAATATGCATGCACAACTCAAGTAATGATGATGTGTGCGCAATACTTCCTCCGTGCAAAACACGAAAAATGCACACCTCACGCAGGGACGCGTTCAAAGCAATAAATGATATACCAATCGCTCTTGTGGATTATAGAAATAACAAAATTGATTTTATTAAGAAAGATTACCAGAAGAAGAACAAGAAAGAGAAAATTATTATAAAACCAAATTTTGAGCCACGCGTGGCAGTACTCAAAATTACAATTAACATGTTTCCTGAGCAGTTCAAATTTTACACTAAAGAAAAATTCAAAGGGCTTGTGATTGAAGGCACGGGCTTAGGACAAACCCCGGGACACTTGCCTGATGAGATAACTAAAAAAGAGGGCCACAAAGAAATTTTCCCTGCAATAAAAGAATTTGTTGACAAGGGTGGCGTAGCAGCGATGACTTCTCAATGCATTAACGGCAGAGTACACATGCATGTTTATGATAAAGCAATTGACCTTGTAACCTTAGGAGTAATCCCTGGAGAAGATATGCTAACAGAAACCGCTTTTGTTAAACTCGCTTGGCTCCTGGGAAATTATCCTGCGGCGGAAGCAAAGAAATTAATGCAAAAGAATTTGCGCGGAGAAATTACTCCATTCACGCGCACAGACACTTATGTTTTTGAGTGATTTGATTCTTTAACTTTAACAATATCTTCGCTTGGTTGCGCCACATTATTTGGTTGCGCCTGCCCCAAAAGTTTTTGATTTTCTGCTGACAAAAAAATCCTGTCAAATACTTCCTCTTCACTAAATGGTTCGTGAGTGTTATCCTCAGTGAAGAGCCCCAAATAAATCTCATTTGCTTTGCGGCATTCAATTTCAGTAATTTCATCAGCGAGGTTTGTGTGCAAAACTTTTCGAATAAACTCAAGTCTTCTGCGTCCGCTTAAATCTGCTTGGGAATTTGCAAGACCAACTGCGAACTGAAGTTTTTGAAATGCGGCGCCCTTAGTCATATCGCCAAGCATTATCGCCCCGGCTTTAGTAAATTCCCCAAATCTTCCTTCACTAGCTGCATGAGCAATACCATAATCAGTATTGGAGATTATTGCAACCGGCTTCCAATAAGAATTTACCGCTGTTGCGATGTAATATTTTAATTGAAGAGGAATATTTCCTTCATCAAATCCGCCAATAAGAACCGCGGAAATGTTTGGATTCTCAATTATTCTCTCGAATTGTTTTAAATCCCCCGCACAAATGCACTCATAATACGCAACCTGCGTATCAAACTTTGTAAATAATGTAAGCGGTCTTTGGCGAGTATTAATCACATCATAAATTTCTATTGGATTGCATAGTGTTCCTAGCAACGGGTGTTTTGGCACCGGAGCAAACGCGTTAAGTCCATGCTCATCCTCTTTCACAACAGTAGTGCCTGAAATTAATTTGTCTCCAAAAGCAACTTTTATTCCCGCACGGTGACGCACGCCCTTCTCCTGTTTGAGCCGCGTAACAATTACTTTTACCGCATTTACAAAGTTCCTGTCAAAATCTGAAAAGTCAAATCCAGGTTTTTGCGCTCCGGTAAGAACAATATCTTTTTCTAAACCCTGTAGCATAAATGAAAGCGCGCTTGCAGTGAAAGCCATTGTATCGGTTCCGTGGAGAACAATAAACCCGTCATAATTCTCCATGTTCTGTGAAATGAATCCGGCAAGGTGCGCTCTGTCAAGATGATCAATTTCAGTGCTATCAACATTGAAGAGTTCGCAATAATCTATCCCTGCAAGTTTCCCAATGCCAGCGAGCTTTTTATCAAAGAGTTCCTCAAGCGAACGCTTTGTTGGAATTAGAGACCCCTCTGGATTTGGTTCCTGGAAAAAAGTTCCGCCCGTGCAAATTACAAGAAGCTTTGGCTGCGACGATGATTTGCAGTATTGTTTTATTTCTTCATTATATTGTCTTTCATTTGATTTGTTGAAGAATTTCTCAAGCGGAACGCTATTCACAAGAAAAGTTTCTCTAATCTTGTTTGTTGCGTAAATAGAATAGGGCGTTGGAATTTCCCCCGCGATTTCTGTTAAAAGAAGACGCGCAACATCGCGCTGGAATTTTATTCGTGTTTCTCCTTTTGCATTATTTAATGCCCACCTCATTTTTTCTATCGCCGCAGGTCTCACCATTGGGCCAAGCGAAACCGTTCCTGCTTTTACCGCCATTGCTCCGCAATCATAAAGCCCCATATCTGAACTTCCTTTTTTACAATTAGTAATTGCTGCAACAACTTTTCCTTTATTAAATACCGCATCATAAATTGAAGGGATAAGTACTGAAGGAATATTTCCCGCGCCAAACGCACCGATTATTATCCCATTAATTGTAGGGTCCTCCGCAAGAAGACGAAAGCTGTCAAGGTTTGTCTGCGAAACCAAATCAAAATATGCAATGTCTTTATTGAGGTTCATAGAGTAATTCAACTGCGAAGGTTTTCTTGGGCGGGTTATTTGCTCTATCTTCACAGTCCACCCTACCTCCGCAAGTCGTGGAAGACGCGGACTTTCAATCGGGTTATTTACTTTTGTTCCTCTGCTAATAGAAACCGCTGCGCGAATAAGCGTATCATCAAAAAGAATCGCGGTTTCCCCAATACTTGGCGCGTTAGCATCATTATGTCCCATCATCGCTGATTTTATTGCGTTTGGAAGATTGAGCCGAAAATCTGAATCAATTTCTTTTGCGCCCTGGCGTGCACCAATAAATATTACTGGCAAATTTATTCCCCTTAGTGCAAATGCTGTCGCTGATGCCACAAATGGAAGCGCATCTGAACCGGAAATAACTACAAATCCATCATAATCGCTTTGCTTATCATAAATTACTCTTGAGATTAATGCAACATCTTCGGGCAATAAATCCGCGCTATCCTTTTGCGCAACCATCACATAATCAATTTTACCCGCGGCGGTGCTAAGATAAGGAACAAAGTCAAGCGATTTTCTCAAGTTTGAGTTAAGATTAGGCGAATCCTTTGCTATTCCAGCCCCGCCAATAGCAACTATTAGGACTTTGCCCCCGTTTGGGCGCTCTGAAAAGCAGTCAATTGTGTAATCCTTTAATGAAAGTGCCCCAGCCATAACCCCACCAAAATAATGAAATTATATACCATTCAGCACAACTTTTATAATAAACTATTCCATAATATATTGCACAATATTCCATTTCAGTCGGTTTTATAAGCATTATTGGAATATTATACTATTATTTGGTGGTAACATTAAAATTGACCAAAAGGATCGAGAGATAATAAACGAGTTGATTCACGACAGTAGCCAGACAGTCGGCAGACTCGGCAAAAAACTTCGAATCCCCCCGACCACAATCCACAACCGAATAAGGAAACTGCGAAACGAAGGAGTGATTTTGAAGTACACCGTGGAACTTGATTACAAAAAACTAGAACGCCCAATAATGGCTTATATTGGCATAACAATCAACTACAACGTTGAAGGAAAAAAAATCAGGCAAGCGGAAGTTGCAAAGAAACTTAAGGAAATTGAGGGAGTTATGGAAGTAACAATCCTCACAGGCGGGCTTGATATTATAATGAAAGTTTTGGCAAAAGACATTGGAAACTTAAATGATATTGTGACCGAGAAATTAAGAAATATTGACGGAGTAGATAAGACACAAACCATGATAACGCTGGTTCAGGTTTAGTAGAAAAACATCAATAAACCCCATTCCAAATAAACTTATTCACTTATTCACGTTAATAGTAAGCTTTATATAGGGGTTTTGGACAAATATATGTACAGGTGAGCGAATGAAGATTGCTTATTTAGGAATTGTAGTTTTGGCATTGGTTTTAATCGCAAGCGGAGCGTTCGCTTACGGCGGATTCAATAAATATTATTACACTTCAAATTATTATCCAACAACTTACTACGCAACACCAGCCGCAGCAGCTGCTTACTCATACACAGGAGCATATTACCCAGCAGCGGCATATGGCGGATACGGGGGATACGGCTCCTACGGAGCAGGCGGATATTATGGAACAAGTTATTATTATCCTTCATACTATAACTCATATTACTCATACCCATCCTATTATGGCGGGTACTCTAACTACTACGGCCCCTACGGGGCAAGCGGATATGGTGGATACGGCGGATACTCCGGAGTTGGCTTCTACGCTGACAGCTACGGCGGATACGGCTTCTCAGTAACAAGAGGAAGCATCTGCGGTTACTACGGTTATTGTTAAAAACTCAATTTAGTATTAAGGGGCAAATTAAATAAACTCTTTGCCCTTTAATAACTATCAGAAGACATCATCAAATGTTTCAAATCAATGTCTTTTGATATATCAAAATAACTAGTAGAAAAGGGGTGGTTGGGAAATGGCAATACTAGAACTAATTATTGGATTCTTTCCGGTGCTTGTGATACTAGTTATCATAATTGCAATACTTGGAATAAGAATAGTTAACCAATGGGAAATTGGAGTAAGATTTAGACGGCTTTGTTGAAAGTCTTTGTTTTTAGGGGAGAATTTTGTTGCCTTAAAAAA
>DYDN01000079.1 GCA_020717885.1 Candidatus Forterrea sp. | reverse complement strand
CCAAAGTGGAAACCACTTTGGACCAAACTGATGCAAAAAATCAGGCATCTTAGCTCGCTTGAGCAAAACTTTAACTTTCCTAACCAACTTACAATTCATCAGGAAACCACCTCAATTGGTTCTCCAAACCCCAATAACCTAAACACTATTGGGGCATAAAAAAGCCCCTTTACAAACAAAAACACGGACTTTCAACAAAGCCTACATTACACGAAGAATTAAATACCCCAACTCAGTATTTTGTGCGACAAAGTATGGGCGACATTGACAATAATGGTTATCACCATAATCTCAAAGTAAAAGCCTTTGAAATTGAAACCGGGAAATTAATTGCAATACTGCACGAGAGAGACGCTAAGGAACTTGGGATATTTGCGGGGGAAAGAGTTGAGCTTCTTAATCCAAAGAACGCCAAAAGATGTATTGCGGTTATTGATGTTACCCGCCACGCGGTAAAGGAAGATACAATCGGGTTATTTGAAGAGGTAATGCGAGCACTTAGCGTAAAAAGCGGGGCAATAATTTCCGCAAAAGCGAGTGAGCAGCCAAGGAGCGTTGATTATATTAAAAAGAAAATGAAGGGAGAGAAATTAACAAAGCAGGAAATCATTACAATTGTTGATGATATTGCAAAAGAGAGATTAAGTGAAATAGAAGCAACCGCATTTGTAAGCGCAGTATACATGAAGGGGCTTGATATTGATGAAACAATTTACATGACAAAAGCGCTAATTGATGGCGGAGCAAAATCAAATTTCAAAAAAGGGCCATTAGTAGATAAGCACAGCGTGGGCGGAGTAAATGGAAGAGCCTCAATGGTAATTATTCCAATAGTGGCTTCTGCCGGACTCTACATGCCAAAAACTTCTTCAAGAAGCATTACTTCGGCAGCTGGAACAGCTGATGCGATGGAAGTACTTGCACCGGTATCAATGAGCATGGATAAAATAAGGAGCATTACAGAGAAACATGGGGGAGTAATTGCATGGGGCGGAGCGGTTGACCTTGCGCCAGCGGATGATAAAATAATTAAAATTGAGCACCCGCTCTCTCTTGACCCTGAAGGACAAGTAATTGCATCAGTGCTCGCAAAAAAAGCGAGTGTGGGAAGCAAATTTGTTGTAATTGATTTGCCAGTTGGAAAGTATGTGAAAATAAAGGATAAAACTGTCGCGCTAAGAATGGCGAAGAAATTTGTTCAAGTGGGAAAAGAAGTTGGAATGCATGTTGAAGCGGTAATCACTAATGGAGAAGACCCCTCAGGAATGGCTTTTGGCGCGGCGCTTGAAGCAAAGTACGCGCTTGAGATACTTGAGGGAAGAAGATTTGATAATTTAGCGCAAAAAGCGTGCGAACTTGCTGGCGTATTATTTGAAATGGTTGGACTTGTTAAGCAGGGAAAAGGATATGATAAAGCGCTTGAAATACTAAAATCAGGAAAAGCCTTAAAGAAAATGAAGGAAATAATTAAGGCGCAGGGCGGAAAAATTGATTCAAGCGAAAAAGTTCCTAAACCCCCCCTAAAAAAAGATTTCAAAGCCGGAACAAGCGGAATAATTGAGGAAATAAATATTCGCGAACTCACAAAAATCGCGCGCATATCAGGTGCACCCGCAAATAAAACTGCGGGCATTATGCTTCACAAGGCCACTGGAGAAAAAGCGGCTGAAGGAGAAGTACTAATGACTATTTACGCCGAGAATAAGGATAAATTAATTTCAGCGGAAAGCTATGCGCTAAAAAGCATGCCATTCAAATTCAAGAAAATAATTTTGAGGACGATAAGGTAAATTAACAAGAGATAGAATATTAACTACTTTTTCTTAATCGCAATTACTTCAATCTCGACTTCGCAACCCTCTTTAACAGTTTTTGTAATCTCAATCAAAGTGCTCGCAGGCTTTGCTTTTGCAAAATATTTATTGCGCACAGCGGAAATTTCTTTAAATCTTGAAATATCAGTTGTGTAAATAACAGCTTTCACAACATCAGCAAGTGTTGCCCCCGCTTCTGCAAGAATCTTTTCAATGTTCAAAAAAACAAATTCTGTTTGTTTAGTAAAATCGCCTGGAGCAACCGCGTTTCCGTTTGAATCCATTGCAATTTGACCGGTAACAAAAACCATCTCGGAATCACCGACATCAACTTTTAGCCCGTGAGAATAAGCACCCATTGTCGGCGTAAACCCTTTTGGAATAATTGATTGCCTCACAAAATCACCAAAAATATATTCAAAATTATTTCTTCTTTTCCTTAGCACTTTTTACTTTCCCGCCCAAGTAATCAAACACTTCCAATAATTCCTGCGGGGCGAGGAGATATACTTTCTTTGATGCAAGAGCAAGTTTTGATAACTTAGAATCAAATTCTTTTTCTTTCCATCCCAAGGGCTTTGCCAAAAACTGGTAGGATTGTTTGAGTGATTTACCCAAATCCTTATTCTTGTGACGAAATAATTCTTTTAGGAACAATAAGAATTCCTTTGAATTATTTTGAACATCAAAATCAAGCAATAGAACCGTGCTCAAAGTATTTGGCACCGGGAAAAAACTTGACTGCTCAATTGTGTCCTCAAGTATCTCAACTTTGGCATTAACATTAGTAAAAACCGTGAGAGCAACATACTCTGTGAGCCCCTCAAACGCGAGGATTTTTTGAATAAATCCCTTATCAAGCACAAGCACTACTCGTTCAAGCCCGTTTGTGCGCATGAGCTTTGTAATTAATTCAGAGGAAATGTGATACGGCGGAAGTGCAGCAATTTTATTTACTTTAAGTGCCTGCAAGTCCTGTTCCAAAAAGTTTCCGTGAATTAAAGTAAGTAATCCCGAGGCAATTTCTTTTTCAAGCTCGGCAGAGAGTAAATCAAACATTAAATTATCAAGTTCAACTGCAATAACTTTTGCGCCAACCTTAGCCGCTTTCTCGCATAAGGCGCGAGTAAGAAAACCGGTTCCGGGGCCAATCTCTAGAACAACGTCCCCCTTCGCTAAGCGAGCATTACTCACAAGAAAATGAATTAGCGCTTCATTAATACAAAAGAATTGGGAGAGTTTCTTCTCTGGGCGGAAGTGATACTTTATCATCAAATTCTGTAGCTGTTCGAATAAAGACATAACTATCACATCATTTTATTTCCGGGTAAAAATTAACTTGGTATGCAGGAATGCCGAGTGATATTCCATAATTTTTTGCCTCGTTATATTGTTCCTTGCTTTTTCTATCAATCTTAAATATTTTGCCCCTAAAAACAATTATGTGTGTATCCTTAGTCTTATAATCAGCATACCAATTGTGTAATTTATCAAGAGCCAAGCGAATTTCTTCGGAAGTTTTTTCAACATCTTCTGCAGGAACTTCAACTGTGTGAAGTGTCCACTGACTTAGCCAGGGAGTTTTATGTTTCTCAGTCACCTTAACAACATTGGTTTTAATTATTTTAAGTTTTTTTAGAATTTGTTTATCAAAAAGGCTTTCCTCAATTATTACTCCAACAAATGGGTCTGCCATGGGCTTTGTTGAAAGTCCGTGTTTTTGTTTGTAAAGGGGCTTTTTTATGCCCCAATAGTGTTTAGGTTATTGGGGTTTGGAGAACCAATTGAGGTGGTTTCCTGATGAATTGTAAGTTGGTTAGGAAAGTTAAAGTTTTGCTCAAGCGAGCTAATAGCATATCTCTTTAATTTAGGAACTTTTATATACTAGTATCTCTTTTCTATTGGATGAGGTGAT
>DYDN01000078.1 GCA_020717885.1 Candidatus Forterrea sp. | reverse complement strand
AGCGCCACGCTGCGCGAGAGATAAACAACACAAGAAAAGAAAAATTAGCTCGCTCTCATCCGCACCTTAAAAGGTGCAGATTTCCCGCTCGACTACGTTAAACTTGCGGAGCAATTGCTCCGCACCACCACAAAGAGGGGTTCAAATGTATTCGCTAAAATACATTGGCAACTGGAATAAACACTTTGACGAAATGAATAACTCAACCAAAGCACAAATCTGGAAAAAGATACAAAAACAAGTTGGTGAAATAAAAACACGCCATATGAAACAAGGGCTGGATTTTTTTGTGCTGGAAGTTGGACAATACAGAATAGCACTAAAGATTAATGAACAACAAAAAACTAAAACAATTTACTTTATTGGCAACCATAAGCAATATGAAAAATGGTACGCTTCAACAACACAATAAGCATATATGGTTTTTGTATATTAAATATATAGTGATGAAATGAATACTTTGGTAAATATTGATGGGGTGCCAAGCCATGTTTTGGCGGCGCTATTGGCAAAGGGGCTCTTTAAAACAAAGGCGGAAGTTATTCGGGCAGGAATACTTGCAATTGGAGAAAAGTATGGGTTTGATGCAACAAACCCAAAAGAACTAGAACTCAACCTAGTAGCACTCAAGATTAAACAAATGGATGAAGAAATGAAAAAAAAAGGCAAAATAAAATTCATGACAAATGAAGAAGTAAAGAAAAAATACGGATTTAAATGAAACTAATTCTTGCGCCCAATATGAGTTAGAACAAACTTAACCCTTTCTTTAACCGCGCCCTTTGGAACAACAAGAACCACATACCCTAAATCTTCATACGCCTTCTTTATGTGGCCAGCAATTTTTATTGCAGTTTCAAAAGGCTCTTTTCTTACAACATCATTTTTGTAAATCTCTTCCCAAGGTCCAAGGAAAAAAACTTTCTCTTTATAGCGATGCTCTTTTGCAGCCACATGAAGCTTTGGGTGAATTGGAATATTACCGTTAACATGATACGCAATATTGTCAGGAATCCCTCTATCAAAAAAATGCAATTCCTCGCCGGCATCGATGTACTGCTTTTTTTGGCGCTCAAGAACAATCGCATTAAAATCTGCTAAACGAAGCCAAGGAACAATATCGGTTTTTTTGGCGAGCTCCTCCCTAATCACTTCACGCGCAACCTCATCAAAACACTTAAACCCCTTTTTCCTCAATGCTTTTAGCAAAGTGGTTTTTCCTGAGGCGGGGCCGCCTGTGATAATGTGAATATTTTTTTGGTGGGAATTTGAAGTCTCCATTCAGCGCACCACATACTTTGATTCAAAATCCTTTTTGAACTTCTCAAAACTATTCTCCTTAATTGCCACACGAATCTCTTGCATTAATTTTGCAATAAAATATGTGTTGTGATAACTTAGGAGCATCAAACCATTTTGTTCATATGTTTTGAATAAATGATGCAAATATGCTCTCGTGTGATTTTTGCAAACAAAACAATCACAATCCACATCGAGAGGAATAAAGGATTCTTTGTGAACGGAACGATGAATTAGGAGGGGCCCCTTGTGAGTAAAAATTCTTCCGTGGCGAGCCATTCTTGTCGGATATGCGGAGTCAAAAATATCTACTCCGCGCCCAACTAAATTAAAAATTTCAAGCGGAGAACCAACCCCCATTAAATAAATCGGACGCTCTTTTGCAATAAACCTTTTTGAGAACTCTGTAATATTATGCATTGTATCTGGATCCTCGCCAATACACAAACCCCCAATTGCTAGCCCGTCAAACTCCATTGCTTCAAGAGCAAGCGTGGATTTCTTGCGCAGATCGAGGAATGTGCCCCCTTGTGTGATACCAAAGAGAAGCTGATTTTTATTCTTGTGAGCTTCTTTACACCTTAACGCCCACTCAGTGGTACGAACCATTGCATCAAAATAATCCAACCTATTTTTACCAAAGTGAAGAACGTGATCAAGACACATTGCAACATCACTGCCAAGGGTGTTTTGAATGTGTGTGGCTTGCTCAGGAGTAATTAAATGAATACTCTTATCAAACGGATTTCGAAAATGAACCCCATTATTTGTTACGTGGTCGACAAACTCCTCTGAGAGGAGCTGAAATCCCCCTGAATCGGTGAAGAGGGATTTATCCCACCCAAAGAACTTGTGCAACCCCCCGGCTTTTTCGATAATGGAAAGCCCCGGCTTGAGGTAATTAATGAAAGCATTTGTAATCAAACAATCCACTTGCATTTTATACAAATCTGGGTGCTCAACAAATTTCACCGCGCCCTTTGTTGCAACTGGCATAAAGAAGGGGGTTTCAAGTTTCCCGTGAGCGGTATGAAGAACTCCAGTTCGGGCAAGCGAGGAAGCTGACTCGTGAGTTAAATCAAAGCAAGACATAACCAATTACTTAAAGAATAATATTAAAATGGTTACAAGTGGATTCAAAAGAGAAATTTTTACTTTTTTAGAATCATCCATTCCCGCGGGTTTTGCTTTGAGAAAACTTCCCAATATTCTTTTCCTAAAATTTTAATCCCTTCTTTTTCTGGGAGAAGATTTTTCCATTCAATTGAAGAGAAACCAGCTTTCTTTGCGCAGGACTCGAGTTTTTGTTTTGAGAAAGTTATTATATCAACTGCAAAAGGTTTTGAATCAGGAACATTAAAAAGTAGTTTACCTTTGTTGGGGGCGGTTCGCACGAAGAGACGCCCATAAAAGTCTTTTCCGAATGGAATTTTTTCTTCAAGAACATCAAGCACCACAAAAAGCCCTTTGGGTTTGAGTAATTTATAAGTTGAATTAAAAAATTCTTGGAGGGTTTCTTCGGAACCCGCATACATCAAAACCATTACCGTGAAGGCTTTATCAAAAGTTTTTAGGTAAGTGAATGTGTAGGGGGTTGAAACGAAGTACTCAATGTTTTTGGCAGCAGGGGTTTTGGACTTTGCTAAAAGAATTTGCTCAATTGAGGAATCGTACCCTACAACGTTTGCGCCCTTCTCTGCAACCATTCGTGCAATTGCACCATTCCCACAACCAATATCTAAAATCAATTCTTTTTTCTTAGGAGAAAGGAGTTTTAAGAGCTGAGGACGCTGAGCAAACTTCTTTACTGGGTCAACTGTAATCATTTCTGAATACTCGCGGGCAACGGAATCATACTGAACCATGAAAAAACTACTCCTTTCCAAAACTTAAAGCTAACCATACAATTTTAATCATTTCAAAACGTAATATTTACGGACTAGACCGGGTCGCTAGCGGTGGCTTGTAACCATAAATCCGCTTTATGATGGGGTCGAAGTGAGGCAAGAGGTTTGTATGCTAATACTGACACCATTTTGGTGGCGTCGAAGCTCTGTCCTTACAGGTCGCACAACAAAACGAACCCCGCCAGGGCAGGAATGCAGCAACGGTAATTTTATTGAGCAACGCTGAAGGGAAACGGAGTGGAGTTACTAGAGTGAAATGTTAATATTAGCTAAAAATCCATTGCCTTGCGCGTCCATTATACTTTTGATATCAGTTTTACTTAAGAACGCCAAAAAAGAGGGAAAAATAAACCTTTTTTTAATGAAGAACACTACATAATTAAGCGTTTAAACTATGTTTAGCACGGTTAATTGAAGAAATGAAAAAAGTTATGTAAAGGTTGTCATTTTATTAAAGTGTCGGGCGGTGTAGAAATCCTATTGGATTTCTAGGTAAAGCCAAATTTTTATGGTTCGTCCGATGTGTTCAATATTGTATGCTAGTGCTTTGATTGTC
>DYDN01000077.1 GCA_020717885.1 Candidatus Forterrea sp. | reverse complement strand
CCAAAGTGGAAACCACTTTGGACCAAACTGATGCAAAAAATCAGGCATCTTAGCTCGCTTGAGCAAAACTTTAACTTTCCTAACCAACTTACAATTCATCAGGAAACCACCTCAATTGGTTCACCCAACCCCAATAACCTAAACACTATTGGGGCATAAAAAAGCCCCTTTACAAACAAAAACACGGACTTTCAACAAAGCCCAAGAAGGTATAATGAGGGGGGAGAACTAAAATGGAAAACTATTACACGACGCGGAGGAATACCCCCAAGACCAACTGACAAAGAGATAAAATACATACCAAACGGCAGGTTCTTTGGGAAAAAAACTCCCCCGCGGGAGTAAACCGCACGAGCAAACAACATCAGAGGATAAAAACCAATTTTTAGCCCTTTTTGAAACATTTAAAAACCTGCCCGTGCAGGATTTTGTTAGTTTGGTGAGATAAATGGTTCAGTGGCACGAAAGAAGCGATAAGAAAGCAAGCGGCGGAAGAAGAAATACTATAAATAACCGCTCAAGATTACTCTCCTCAAAAGGCGGAGTAGCTGCATTAACTAAAACTGATACAAGCGTTGCTAAGGACAAAATCGAAGCAAAAGAAGGAATGGGGAATACAAGCAAAACTAGAGCTATTTTTGTAAAGAACGCTAATGTTACTGATAAGAAAGGAAAAATCGCTAAATACGAAATCGTTTCAGTTAAAACTAATGATGCTAACAGATTGTACGCAAGATCAAACGTATCAACAAAAGGCGCAGTAATACGCGTAAAAGTTGACGGCGCAGAAAAACTCGCAAGAGTTACAAACAGACCCGGACAAGAAGGCGTAGTAAACGCTGAATTTGTTGAATAAGAGTTCTATTCAAGCAACAAACAAAAACAAACTATTTTCCTACGATGCCTGCGACAACTGGAGATATTATACTTGGCCATCGTTTCCAACCATGAACTTCTTCAAATCCCTCGCTTGTTTTTCTCAAAACAAAAACCTTACTCGGGTTGGAACTAAGCAAAAATCCGCCATCATTAAGACTCTTCCAAATATTTACTACGGCCCTACGCATGTCACGCTCTGACATATACATCGAAGTATTAGTAAAGCGAATCGCATCACACTTAAACGGCAAAGGCTTTCTTGAAATCGCAAGCAGTACAGGAACAACTTGCTTCCCCCGCAGATGTTCCTTTGGCATCTTTACAACATCAACAGCAAACACTTTGGCTCTTCTTCCAAGCGCTTCTCCCACATCAAAAGCCATTGGGCCCCTTTCAAATTTGCAGCACCCACTTCCGCAAAAACCTTAATCTGAGCTCTGTTCTTTCTCAAGAAATTATCAAGAGAAGGAAATCTATGCGCGCTTGAGATTTGCTTTGCGCGTACCCACATTAATGTTCCGGGGCCACGGGATTTACCATAATTTCTAAAATAAGAAAAAACACTTCCCCTTCCGCGCCAAGGGACTTGACCGAGATTTAATTTCAAAGAAAGCTGAACTGGACCCGTTGGATGCTTAGCCATAACAAAACACTTCTCCCAAAGTATAAAATCTTTCCTCCTCCTAAACCGAAACGAAACCAAAAATAGTATTATATACCCCGCATATATACAATATACATGTGGTTTAATGGTTCAAGCAATGATTGATATTCCTGCAGAGGCGAATCAAATTCTTAACATAGTTAAAGCTAGGCATAACCTCCGAACAAAAAGTGAAGCAATAACAAGAATAGCAATTGAGTATGGCACAAAGATGCTAGAACCCGAAGTAAAACCAGTCTACTTGAAAAAATTTGATTCGTTAAGCGCCGAAAAAGGGATTCCATTTAAAAACATGGCAGAATTAAGAAAACTCATTGAGGGCCAAACCCCAATGAGGAAAAAATATGTTTGAGTTCGAGATAATCCCAGAACTACGAAAAAAATTGGCGAAACTATCAACGAAAAACAAGCCTTTATACGAGCAAACAATGCAAAAAATTAGTGAAATTACTGGCTCATCAACTATTGAACATTACAAGAACCTAAGACACAACATGAAAGACAAAAAAAGAGTCCATATTGGGCACTTTGTGTTAACATTCAAATACATTCAAGAAGAAAACAAAATCAAATTTGTAGATTTTGACCACCATGACATTATATACAAAAGGCGCTAGGAGGGGCTATGGGGCAAAGGGAGGCCAAAAATAACTGGTTAAAACTCCTTAAACCCACTCAAATCCCCAATAGCCCAAATTATAGCAATTTTTACTGCTTTTGGAAACATTTATAAACCTCCCCATAGAACCTTTATATAATTAAGCACTAGTTTTGTGATTTTTTAATATCGAACAATCCTTTGTGCCCAACACACGTTATATTGGAGGCGGTAGATTTGGTAACTAAATGCCCTGAATGCGGTAGCGAGAAAATCCGCGTAGACCACGGAAAAGGAGAAGCGGTTTGTATGAACTGCGGGCTCATCGTGTCTGAAGAAGAAATGATTGACACAGGAAAAGAGTGGAGGAGTTTTGAGGACTCAGAGGATTCATCAAGAGGCGGAAGCCCGATGAAGTATGTAAAACTAAATAAGGGTTTAGTTACAATGATTGACCGCAGAGGAACTGACCTTCGCGGAAACAAACTTTCCAGCAAAGGAAGAGCGCAAATGTACCGCCTAATTAAGTGGCACAAGAGGGCAAGCGTATCAAGCTCAATGCAAAGAAATCTATCAATTGCATTAACTGAAATGAGAAGGGTTGCGTCATATTTGAACATCCCTGACACGCTCGTTGAAGCCGCTGCTTTACTTTATAGAAAAACTGTAAAGAAAGGGCTAATTAGAGGAAGACTAATCGAAGCGGTTGTTGCTGCTGTACTATACACAGTATGCAGAACATACCACGTTCCTAGAACCCTAAACGAAATGGCTGAAGCAAGCGGATTAACTAAAAAAGAAATTGGGAGAACATACAGGTTTTTGGTAAGAGAACTTAATTTAGGAGTTCCACTAACAAACCCAATACACTATATCCCAAGATTCGCAAGCGAACTCAATTTGAGCGGAGAGGTTCAGGAAGAGGGACGCAGAATACTTGAAGAAGCAATCAAAAAGGGACTCATCTCAGGAAGAGGACCAACTGGTGTTGCTGCCGCGGCTGTATATATTGCAGGACTCTTGAAGGGAGAAAGAAGAACCCAAAAAGAAGTTGCAAATGTAGCAGGAGTAACAGAAGTAACAATCCGAAACAGATACAGAGAACTCAAGAAGAGACTCTCAATCGATGTTGCTGCGTAAATAGCGCAATAAAACTAATTTGAGTACTGGCGATTCGCCGGTACTATTTATTTTTTTCGCTTTCTTGGGTTAAGAGGCGATTTTTCACTCCCCCCATGCTTTTTATTCTTTTATATATTAGTATTTATCATGAAAACCACACTATCAGCATATTTTGATTCGGCTAAGCGCAATTGCATGCTCTGCCACACATATAGAAATCTTAGACCAAGCGACTCGCAAAAAGAAATGGCGGTTCTTTCAACTAGAAAAGTTGTTGATGCGCTAAAAGTTGCTTTCACTGCTCTACGCGCAGAAGACGCGGAACTAACAAAACTTGAGAAAGTAAAAGCAGCCAAGGTACTTTGCCTTGATGCTCTTGACGCATGCGATACATGCGATAGACAAAGACCAAGAATAAAAGAAATACTAATTGACAGGCTTTGTTGAAAGTCCGTGTTTTTGTTTGTAAAGGGGCTTTTTTATGCCCCAATAGTGTTTAGGTTATTGGGGTTTGGAGAACCAATTGAGGTGGTTTCCTGATGAATTGTAAGTTGGTTAGGAAAGTTAAAGTTTTGCTCAAGCGAGCTAAGATGCCTGATTTTTTGCATCAGTTTGGTCCAAAGTGGTTTCCACTTTGGATG
>DYDN01000076.1 GCA_020717885.1 Candidatus Forterrea sp. | reverse complement strand
CCAAAGTGGAAACCACTTTGGACCAAACTGATGCAAAAAATCAGGCATCTTAGCTCGCTTGAGCAAAACTTTAACTTTCCTAACCAACTTACAATTCATCAGGAAACCACCTCAATTGGTTCTCCAAACCCCAATAACCTAAACACTATTGGGGCATAAAAAAGCCCCTTTACAAACAAAAACACGGACTTTCAACAAAGCCCCCAAAACACCAACATTTATTAACTTCATGGGCTTTGTATAGTTTGGAAAAAGTTCCAATATTTTCCGCGCAAAGGTGTTTTTATATGAAAGCAAGATTTGAAGTAAGGACAATTAAGAGCTCATGGAAACCTCCATTCAAAAAAGATATTACTGATGAAACGTACGAGGTAGAAGAGAATCAGGAATTTGACCAAATAAGGGGAAACGGAAACGACGAGAAAGTTTACCAACTAATTCGAATCGCGGGAGATAGAGCTGTTGTAAAATACTCAAGATTATTTACTCTAAAAGTACCAAATCCGGGCGATAAACAAATCGTAATGGATAAGGACAAACCAAGGGAAATGACATATATGTGGGGCGAAGACGGCGTAACAAAAAAAATCACTTACAAGGGAATCATTGAAGCAACACCACAACAAGCATAATTAAATTCTAGCAAGCATTAACTTAGTTATGCTTGCAATAATATTCGCACAAGGTAGCGGCACTAGGTTAGCAAAGATAAGTGGCGGAACTCCAAAACACTTACTTGAGATCGACCCGCAAAACCAACTTCCTATTAAAAGAACTATTCTTGGTCGCCTAATCTCCCAATTTCTTGGTGAAAAGGAAATCAAAAAAGTAATAATAATTTGTAACAAAAAAACGCCTTTTGAAGAAAAGTTAAAGCCAACTGGGATCCTTGGAGAAAAAGTGACTTTAGTCGAAAGCCCAACCCAGTACAATTGGAAAAAAAATATTGAGCTGCTGGATCAATTAATTGGAAAAAACGCAGCAGTTATTGTTCCAGGAGATATTATCCTTGAAGAAGCGCATATAAAAAGAGGAATAAAATTTGCAAAGAGGAAAAAAGTCACAATTACTTTCGCGTTTCAAAAAGGCGCCGGAACACGCAGCATAAAACTCGCGACCCCAATCTGGGCCACTGGAATAGGAATACCAAAAACATTTACTCGCTATAATCCTGAAAGTTTGTGGGATTTACCGCGAGTACTAATGGAAAACGGGGGGCTAATAAGCCTCAGGTTTGTAAAGCCTTTTAGAAACATTAATACTCCGCGGGATTTAAACAGGGCACGAATTAAACTTCAAAAAAAGAGCCGCCGCAAATAACCTTTAAAACTGTTCCATGAACACTAATTCATATGAAAAACGCACATGTGCCGCACAAATGCATGGAAGTACTTGGCAACAGACTGCGCAATGAGATTATTTGCGCACTACAGGAAAAACCGCTTACTGTGCAAGAAATATGCACAAATCTTGGAAGAGAACAAAGCCTTGTAAGCCACGCGCTCGCACAGTTAAGGGAATGCTCCTTTGTTGATTACCGCAAAGACGGCAAAAAAAGCATTTACTATATCAAATCAGATATTTTTACAAAAAAGAAAAATGCGCCCCTATTTGAAATATTTGAGGAACACGCGGCGAAATACTGCAAGACACACAGAAGCGAGTAAAGAGATTAAAATTTTATAAAATTAAATTGGTGAAGAGATGAAACAAATATACCTTGATTACTCCTCAACTACCCCAACACGAAAAGAAGTGCTCGCAGAAGCACTGCCATATTTTAATGAAAAATTTGGGAACCCAAGCAGTTTTCACTCCACTGGACTAGTGGCAAAAAAAGCAATGGCTGGAGCTAGGGAAAGTATTGCAAAGATATTACACGCGACTCCCCAGGAAATTATATTTACAGGCTCAGGAACTGAAAGCATAAATCTTGCACTCAAAGGGGTAGCATTTAGGGCAATGCTTGAAAGAAAAAAAGGAATATTTATTACACAAAAAACCGAGCACTACGCGGTGTTTGAAACACTAGAGTGGCTAGAGAAACTTGGATTTGAAGTTATAAATGTAAAAATTGACGAATTTGGGGCGGTTGATCTTGGGGACCTGCGAAAACTACTTGAAGAAAATAAGGGAAATGTTTTGCTTGTTTCAATAATGTACGCGAATAATGAAATTGGAACAATACAACCAATACGAGAAATCGCTGACATCTGCCACGAGTATGAAGTACTAGTTCACACTGATGCCTGCCAGGGAGCGGAATATTTGAATCTAAATGTTGAAGATCTGGGCGTTGATATGATGACACTCAACGGAAGCAAAGCATATGCATTCAAAGGAACCGGACTTTTGTTTAAGAAAAATAATGTAAAAATTGAGCCACTCATACACGGCGGAGCGCACGAAGGCGGAATGCGCGCAGGAACAGAGAATATCGCGGGGATTATTGCATTTAGTAAAGCACTTGAACTAGCTGAAAAAGAAAAGAAAAAAGAAAGTGCAAGATTATTGAAGTTGCGCGAGTATATGATAAAGAAAATACAAAAAGAAATTCCGAACGCCTTACTTAACGGGCATGCAAAAAAGAGATTACCAAATAATGTGAATATTTCATTTGAAGGAGTGGAAGGAGAAAGTATTTTGCTTAGACTAAATGAAAAAGGAATTAGAGTAAGCACAGGAAGCGCATGCTCCTCACAATCCCTTGACCCAAGCCATGTACTCCTTGGGATAGGAAGACCGCACGGACTTGCACACGGAAGCATACGCTTCTCACTCGGACATGAGACAACAAAAGCGCAAATTGATTATACTGTGAAAGAACTCAAAAGAATAATAAACTTCTTAAGAGAAATTTCCCCTGTTTGGGAGAAAAAGGAATGGAAAAGAAAAATAAAAAAGTGACGGAGGGAATTAGGATGAAAATGGGGGGCGGGGATTGGTTCTATACTGGCGCAGTAAAAGAGAACTTCATGAAACCAAAGAATTTTTACAAAAATAATAAAGAAATAAAAAACTTTGATGGATATGGGAGAGTTGGAAACATCAAATGTGGAGACTTAATGGAGATGTGGATAAAAGTTAAGGGCGACAAAATTAAGGATGTTAAGTGGAAAACATTTGGATGCGCTAGTGCAATTGCCAGCACTTCAATGCTTTCTGTGATGCTAAAAGAAAAAGGCGGGATGAAACTTGAGAAAGCACTAAATCTTACTGGGAAAGATATTATGGACAGACTTGGAGGACTCCCTGCGATAAAGATACACTGCTCGGTACTTGGAGACCAAGCACTACGCGCAGCAATATATGATTACAAAGTTAAAAACGGGCTTGACGGACTCAAAGTTGAGAAGCCGAGGGAAATTGAGGAAACACACTAAACTACCGGCAGAGGTTCGACAAACTTATTAAACACTCAAATTTCAATTAGTAAATGAAATCGTATGAATCAAAAGAATTTCTTATTGCCCGACTTAAAACAAAAAAATATTTTGAAATAGCAAAAGAGTTTGGAATAAGTAAAACAACAATACAAAGAAATTTGAATAAATTTGGGCTCACAAAAAGAAGGCGCAAATGGCCAAAAAAAGAAATTACTTTATTGAAGAAAACATACGGCGTTGAAAGAAAACTTAAGTGTTTATTTCCTTCCAGAACAACTATTGGATTATACTGAATGGCATTCAAACTTGGGCTTGTTCGCCCATTCAAAAAGAGAACTTATACGCTAAATGAATATTTCTTTAATAAATGGGCAAAAGAATCCGCCTATTTTCTTGGTTGAATGTATAGCGATGGCAATGTAAACAAAGATCTTAGAACTATTCAATTTCACATTCATAAAAAAAGATTTGTTAATAATGAAAAAGCTTCGACGATGTATAAAAAGCAAGCAAAAGATATTTATCCGGCTTTGTTGAAAGTCTTTGTTTTTAGGGGAGAATTTTGTTGCCTTAAAAAAT
>DYDN01000075.1 GCA_020717885.1 Candidatus Forterrea sp. | reverse complement strand
TCAACCAGTCGGTAAAAATTATTATACTCAATTGGATACAATACCATAAAGGTTTCACACTAAATAGGAGTACAAACTCCTATTTATTCCTTTATAAAGGATTTCTACAAAACCGATAAGGGATTTTTTTATGGATGGGATTGATAAGAAAATCATTGAGATTCTTTCAAAGGATGCAAGAGAGGCGTTTCTCTCAATCGCCCGCGAGATTGGAGTTTCGGAAGGGACAATACGCCAGCGCGTGGCAAAAATGACCAAAAAAGGAATAATAAAGAGATTTACAGTTGAGATTTCTTCTTCAACTAATGCAGTTGTTGAGGTAGTGACTTCTTCAAGTGTTCCTACTCAAAAAGTTGTGGGAAAAATTGTGAAAATTGGGGCACACAGAGTGTTTGAGGTCACGGGACGATTTACTATAATTGTAATAATTCATGCGCCTGATCCTCGTGAACTAAATAATAAACTTGAAGCGATAAGGGCAATTGATGGGGTTGTGCAGACAGAAACATTCGCAGTGCTTAGAGAATATTAACAAGAAAACTAATTCACACGGCTTCGCTTTTCGTAACTTTATTACGCATTTTTAAAGACTTCGCAGCGGATTTTTTCTGTTGGGGTTAGTAAAGCATGAACATTGCTATTATTGGACTGGGCAAAATGGGTTTTGCGATAAGAAAAGTCGCTCTTGAACGAAACCATAAAGTTGTTACTATAGATCCGATAACTCCCGGTGCTGATTTTAAGGAAATTTCTCAAGAAAGTATCTCCTCTGTCGATGTCTGCATTGATTTCACAACTGCGGCAACAGTTCTTGAGAATGCAAAAAAAGTTTCTGCATTAGGGAAAAATCTTGTTGTGGGCACCACTGGCTGGTATGATAAAATGAGTGAAATGAAATCTGCTGTAAATGGAATTGGTTTTTTGTGGAGCGGGAATTTTAGCATTGGAATGAATGTTTTCTTTCACTCTGTTCGCGAAACCGCAAAAGTAATGAATAATCTTCCTGAATATGATGCTGCAGTTTTTGAAGTGCACCACAATCAGAAAAAAGATTCTCCCGGCGGAAGCGCGCAAATAATTGGGAAAATAATTCTTGATAGTATGCCGAGGAAAAAGAAAATTGTTGCTGATAGATTTACTGATAGAAAACCTGAGCCTGATGAATTACATGTTGCTAGTGTTCGATGCGGTGCAATTCCTGGTTCGCATACGGTTCTATTTGATGCGCCTGTTGACACAATTGAATTAAAGCATATTGCGCGCGGAAGGGAAGGATTTGCATTTGGGGCAGTGCTCGCCGCAGAGTTTTTGAAAGGAAAAAAAGGTTTTTTTAGTATTGATGATTTGATGGCAACAATACTTTCTGGGAAAAAATAATTTTTTAGTTATTGTGACTTTGGAATAGTGATTTTTATGGATGAAAAAAAGTTCAAAGGAGTTTTTACTGCAATTATTACTCCATTCAAGACAGATGAAAGCGTTGATTATGACGCTTTGGGTAAATTAATTGAATTTCAAATAAAAAACGGTGTCGCTGGGGTTGTGCCTTGCGGAACTACCGGGGAGTCACCCACTCTAAATCATGACGAGCACAAAAAAGTAATTGAATTTGTAATAAAGAGAGTGAATAAGCGCTGTTTTGTAATTGCTGGTACTGGGAGTAATTGCACAAAGGAAGCGGTGGAGCTCTCAATGGATGCAGAGCGTGCTGGTGCTGATGCTTTACTTTTGGTAAATCCATATTACAACAAACCCACTCAGGAAGGGTTGTTTTTGCACTTTAAAAAAATTGCTGATTCGGTGAAAATTCCTGTGGTTGTTTACAATATCAAGGGAAGAACTGGGGTGAATGTTGAAACGCCAACATTAATGAGGATTATTTCGGCTTGTCCAAATGTTATCGCGGTCAAAGAGGCTTCGGGGGATTTAAATCAAATGAAGGATGTTATTTCGAAAGCGCCCGCGTATTTCTCTGTTCTTAGCGGGGATGATAATATGACTCTTAGTTTGATTAAGGCTGGCGGGGTTGGGATAATTAGTGTGGCTTCTAATGCAGTTCCAAGTGAGATAGTTAAAATGGTTGATTTTGCCCTTGGCGGGGACTTTTCTGAAGCTGAGAAGATTAATTCCTCTCTCGCTTCATTTTTTGAGAATATTTTTATTGAAACAAATCCAATCCCGATTAAATTTGTTCTTGCGCAGAAGAGAATGTGCGAGGAAGTTTATCGGCTCCCAATGTGCGAAATGACAAAGGGGCATAAAGAGAAAGTTTCTGTGCTGATTAAGCAAATGGGTTTGATTTAAAGTCCAGACTCAATTTCCTGGACACTTTTGAGGGTGATGATATGGCAAAAATAAATTCAAATTATAATAAACTCGCTGCGGGGTATTTGTTTCCTGAGATTGCTAAAAGAACAAAAGCTTTTGCTGAAAAGAACCCTGGTGTGGCTGTTCTTCGTCTTGGAATTGGGAATACAACAGAGCCCCTTGCGCCTTCAATAATTAAAGCGCTTCATTTGGGTGTGGAAAAATTAGCTGATGTTAAAACCTACTCGGGTTATGGTGACGAGCAAGGTGACTCAAGATTAAGAAAAGCAATTGTTGATTATTATTCCTCAATTGGTGTTTCGCTTGAGAGTGATGAGGTTTTTGTGAGTGATGGCGCAAAACCGGATTCAGCAAATATTCAATCAATCTTTAGTGGTAAATGTATTGTTGCGGTTCAGGATCCCGCGTATCCGGTTTATGTGGATAGTAATGTTATTGCGGGAAGAACGGGAAGTGCAAATGGGCCCACATATGAAGGACTTGTTTACATGCCATGCAATGAGGAAAATGGATACTTCCCAGAAGTTCCAAGGGAAAAAGTTGATTTGATTTACCTTTGTTCCCCAAATAACCCGACAGGGGTAGTTGCGACAAAGGAACAATTGAAAAAGTTCGTGGAGTATGCTAAGAAGAATAAAGCTGTAATAATTTTTGATGCAGCATACAATTGGTTTATTACAGATAATTCACTTCCAAAATCAATTTATGAAGTTGAGGGGGCAAAGGATTGCGCGATTGAACTTAACAGTTTCTCAAAGTTCTCCGGATTTACTGGGGTGCGCCTTGGGTGGTGTATTGTTCCAAAAGCAGTTGTTACTGAGGATTCTGCTCCTGGAAAAGTAAATCAATTATGGAACAGAAGACAAACAACAATGTTTAATGGTGCTTCAAATATTGTGCAGGAAGGCGGACTTGCGGCTCTTACAAAAGAAGGGGCTCTTGAAAATCAAAAAGTAATTGATTATTATATAGAGAATGCAAAAATTATTCGGGAAGGATTAATTGCGAAAGGGTTCAACGTATTTGGCGGAACAAACGCGCCTTACCTTTGGGTTCGAACACCAAATAATATGAAATCCTGGGATTTCTTTGACAAAATCCTTTTAGAAGCAAATGTTGTAGTAACTCCTGGTTCAGGTTTTGGCCCAAGCGGCGAAGGGTATTTTAGAGTAAGTGCTTTTGGGCATCGCGAGAATGTGATAAAAGCGGTGGAGAGTATCAAAAACAACTTAAAGCTTTGATTTGTGTGGGTGATTTTGATGAATAATGATAAGGATTTGTTTTTTACAAAAGCGCAGATTGAAGAAATTACAAAAACCTATCCGACTCCGTTTCACTTGTACTCAGAGAAACTCATTCGCGAGAATGCGCGCAAATTATATAAGGCATTTTCAATTGTCCCTGGATTTAAGAATTACTTTGCGGTAAAAGCCTGCCCGAATGTTTACTTAATGCAAATTTTGCGCGAAGAGGGAATGGGGTTTGATTGTAGTTCTCTTCCAGAAATGCTTCTTGCGGAAAAGATTGGCGCGCGAGGCGAAGAAATAATGGTGACATCAAATAATACTCCCGTAATTGAATTTCAAAAAGCATTTGAGCTTGGCGCAATAATAAATCTTGATGATATTACGGCTTTGTTGAAAGTCTTTGTTTTTAGGGGAGAATTT
>DYDN01000003.1 GCA_020717885.1 Candidatus Forterrea sp. | reverse complement strand
AATATAGATTTAACGTTTTAGGCAAAGAGTCACACAAAGAGGACATGGAAACGATTTTGCAAAACATTGCAACAGAACACGATATGCAAATCGAAGAATTGGCAGTTATGCCAGACCACGTGCACATGGTCGTGCACGTGAAGCCAAGCATCAGTTTGGCAAAAGCAACGCAGTTGCTCAAAGGCAGGTCATCGTACGAGTTTTTCAAAAAACACCCCAACATGCGCAAACGATATTAGGCAGGGCATTTCTGGAGCAAAGGAAAATTCTATAGAAGCGTAGGCTCAGTAGATTTACAAACAACAAAAAATTACGTAAGAAATCAATTCGACATTCATCAAACAACACTAAGCGCGTTCTAAACGCGCCACAAAGAAGCCCCACACTTTAGTGCGGGGTAATTCACCTTTCCTAACCAACTTACAATTCATCGGGAAACCACCTCGATTGGTTCTCCCAACCCCAATAGCCTAAACACTATCGGGGCATAAAAAAGCCCCTTTATAAACAAAAACCCTGACTTTCAACAAAGCCTATTTTGCCAACAAGTTTTTATATCTAAAAACCCTATTTCTTGAAGTGACAAAATGAAGAAAATTATACTTTTAATTATATTATGCATGTTAGCCGTATTTGTTTTTGCGGCGGATGTGAATCTTAATGTGGCGTATTACAACAATACAAACGAATCACATGTCTGTCTGCTCGGAAATATGCAGTGTGCTTATAATAATTTAATAAAAATACCAGTTGAGTACTCCGTGCCAAATTGCTCAACATTTGGGGCGGTTAGCGTGCTTGTGTTAAGCGATCCGACTAATGCGCATGTCGACTCCGGCACAATAACGACACACAACTTTGTAAGGCCTGATCTTAATGTCTGTATGGGTGCAAATACTTTCACGAGCGGTTCCGTGGGCGGAGCATGCTATTTCACCTGGAAGCCAACATGCGATACCCAAGCAGGATACAATTGCATGTTTGGATTAAGCGATATTGGAAATGCACACTTGTCAGCCTGCAATACATTTAGTCCGGAGTACAAATTCTGCTGTAAATTTCCAAACAACCAGCCAATTTGCCCGCAGATGAATCTTACAACAGACAAACGCGATTACACTTTTGGGCAAATGATACGCTTTGATTATAATTGTCCAGCAGGGCTTATAGATACAAATGTTTGGATGGATGCAAATAATTTTTTTAGAACTGATGCGAACCAATGCGGGCCGACACAAAAATCATTTGATATAAACTCTGCACAGCTGAACATGGAAACACTTAACCCAAAAACCTTTGCTGCCCAAATGTTCACAAAAGACGGCTCCTGCAGATCTGGGTGGGTAAATTTTAATGTAACAATCCCAACTCCTGGCGGGATAATTACTCCGGTAGAGAGATGCAAAATAAAAAGTATTTCTGCCGACCCGCTATCACTTGATTCAAACACTCTTGTGGATGTAAATATCAGCATACAATACGCCTGCCATAATAATGGCGTAACTGAAACACTACTTGTTTTTGACCCAAATGGAATTATGCTTCACACGAATTCAAGTGTAATTTGTAATACAACAACACAAATTTACAGTAAATTCCAAATAAGTTCCTCAAGCGCCGAAGGAATATATAGAGTAAGAATAGCTGATGCTAATTGCATGAAGGACTCTTTCTTTGCCGTTACAAAATCGCGTTCCTCAAACACATCAAATATCCCTGATACAAATTTAATCCCGGTAATTGCGCTTCTTGCACTTGTGGTTTTGATAGTATCAATTAGGAAGAAACGGGAATAATTATTTTTTTGTATAAAACACAAAGGATTTAATACATTGATAATACTGTGATATTATGGCAAATGGAAAACTTTTTGTTTTAGTGGCGCTATTTGCACTCCCACTTGTTCTCTTTGGTTGCACTACTCAAAGTGATGAGAAAATACTTTTACAATTTGCAACCCTTCAGGCAAAATACTCCGTTAATGAAAACTTCTCAACTTCACAAAGCACAATGAACACATACATTAGTGCGCTTGCGGAACTAAGGGGAAAATCAGGCGGAAGTGCAGCAAAAATAATTGATGCTGAGCTATACTCTACCAAAACATTTTATTATTACAATAAAGCACTTGCAGAACAAACCGCCGTGAGTTATCCTGATGTTGTTTGTTCGCTTAAAGAAGTAAAGTCACTGATGGCTGATATTGACTTGTCCGCAAGCTATGCCCAAAAAGCCACTAATGCCATTAGCGCCCTCTCTGATACTGAGAAATTAAAGCTACGGGCAAATCAACTTGAAATGATGGAGAATTATTTGGATCAAATCCTTAAAACAAAAAAGTTTTATGATGGCAAGTGCTGAATTTTTGGCAGGGGAACAAAGCATAACAACAACTTAATTAAACCAAAGCCACAAAACTAATTCTTATGGTAAAAAAACAAGATGAGTTTTATAAGAAAGGCGCCGAAGCGGAACTTTGTGAGCTTACTATCGATGGGGAAGAAGCACTCTCAAAGAAAAGAATTCCAAAAGGATATCGTGATGCAACTCTTGATGAGAGCATACGAAAAAAAAGAACACGAGGAGAGGTAAAACTCCTTGCGATAGCCGCGTCTGTTGTAAATGTTCCGCGCATAATTAAAGTTGATGCGGAAAAATCAGAGATACTAATGGAATTCATTAAGGGTAAAGCGCTAAAGGAAATAATAGCAAAGCGTCCTATGCTCTGTACCGAAGCGGGGGCGCGCATAAGAGCACTGCATGATATTGGGGTAATTCACGGCGACCTCACAACATCAAATATCTTGGTTGCTGAAGAGAACCCCTTATTGAAGGAAAGGATTGAGAAGAAAGGGAAATTATTCTTCATTGATTTTGGGCTTGGGCAGTTCTCAAAAAAAGTAGAGGACAAAGCAACCGACCTTGTGGTGTTTAAAAAAACCTTTAATGCGACCCACTCCTCACTCAAGAATGGATGGGAAAATGTAATGAAGGGTTATAACGCGGACAAAGAAATGCTCGCGCGAATGGACGCGATAGAGAAGCGGGCGAGATATCATTAACCCTCCAAGGGGAGAAATTTTTTCGCTTCGGGAGAACCTTTAAAAAGGTTCTTTTTTCTATCTTATCTATTAGTTTTGTTGTTCTTTTCCAAGCCAAAATTGGTGAGCGTGGTTGGAAAGGTTAAATTTAAGAAAAAATTGGGAGTTTTGTAAAGATTGTAAAGGCGTTATTTTTATGGCAGTAAAGAAAGTAAAGGGAAAAGCAAAAGAAACTACTGCAACTAGTGCAATGACTAGGCAGGAACTTGAGGAACAAGTAGTTTCACTCGCAAACGCTGGCCACTCCCCAAGCTCAATAGGAATTATCCTAAGAGATGAGCATGGGATAAAGGACTTTCGAGAAGAAGCAGGAAAAACAATTCAGTCAGTGCTAAAAGAAAATAATTTAATAGGCGAAATGCCTGAAGACTTACTTAACCTTATTCGAAGAAGCGTTGTATTATTCAACCACATGAGCAAGAACAAGCACGATTACTCAGCAAAACACGGATACGAACTCACAGTTTCAAAAATTAGGAGACTTACAAAATATTATACTAAAAAGAAAAGAATACCACAAGGGTGGGCATACACACCAGAGCAGGCGGCATTGCTTGTTAAGTAAAGTACAGGGGATGCAGAGCGAATGAAAGTAAAAGCAAAATTATTTGAGAACAAAAAAATTGTTTATGAGGGCGAAGGAATCGAAGCATTAAAGAAAATTGATGATTTGTTGAAAAAATGAAATAGGTGAAATTTATGGCTGAACAATCAAAAGCACAAAAAGCAAGCGCTGCAAGAAAAACTGTTGATAAGTGGAAGAAAAAGAAATGGTTCAACGTTACTGCTTCAAAAATATTTGACAAGAGGTCTCTTGGAGAAACTCCTGGTGAGAAGCCAAAGAATGTACTTGGAAGAACAATGAAAGTAACACTTGATATGGTAACCGGTCAGAGAATGAAAAGAGATTATACTGTTTCGTTTAAGGTAAATGATGTACAGGGGCAGACAGCATCAACTGTTATATCAGAATTTTCGGTAAACAAAGGGACACTTGGAAGAACAATTAGAAGAAGAAATAGTAAAGTTGCGCTTGTTGATAAGGTTCCGGTTGTTGGTGGAGAAGCAATGACAACTGTAGTAGTTATAACTGAAAGAAAAGCAACAAACATACAAAAAGCTACTGTTAGACTTATGATAAAAGAACAATTAGCAACACTAGCAGGAAAGGACTTTGAACTTGTTGCACAGGAACTTTTACTTGGGAATTTCTCAAACGAATTATTCAAAAAAGCCTCAAAGATTGCTCCTGTAAAAAAAGTAATCGTTTCAAAATCAACTTTTACTCAGACAAAGTAAATCTAAAATGGGTTTTTGGTGAAAATAACCTTTTAATATCCAAAAGCCTATTGTTCCATTAAGGAAAATGATTCACATGGTGCTAAACAATCCACTAATATTATTTTCATTACTTACCTTTTTGGTCGCGTTCTCAATTCTCTCTTATAAGAAAAAACTCCTTGACTTTGAAGGGGTTCTCGTTGGTAACGCAGTGGGGCTAGCAGCAATAACTTATGGGCCCAATCCTCTTGTTGATTTTTTTGTTGTTGTGGTATTCTTTGTTTTAGGGGAAATCGCGAGCAATTATCCGAGAAAAAAACACGGGCAGAGAAATATTTGGAACGTACTTGGAAACTCTCTCCCTGCGCTACTGATGCTTATACTAATAGTATTCTTCCCCTCAAACTATTTACTGCTTGAATTATGCTTCTTTGGAGCAATTTCTGCCGCACTGGCTGATACACTTTCCTCAGAAGTAGGTTACTACTCAAAGAGTTCTCCAGTAATGATAACTACCTTCAAAAAAGTTCCTCGCGGAACAGACGGGGGAGTAACTCTCCTTGGAGAGGCGGCTGCTTTTTTTGGGGGGCTTGTGATTGCGCTCCTTTTCTTTTTTGTATATCAAAACATTTTCTCCGCACTTACAATACTTGTGGCAGGAATAATAGGCTCAAATGTTGACTCTGTGTTTGGCGGAGTATTTGAGACAAAAGGAAAACTAGATAAAACACAAGTAAACTTAATTGGCTCGCTCTCAGGAGCAATATTTTGCTTCCTCCTTGGGGTACTAATATAAGGCTTGATGAAGTAATTATTTTGTAATTTGAATTGTTTATGGCGAGCGGCAAAGAAAAACGACAAAGAGTTGGGTGAAGAAATGGATTATATATTAGGATTAATTATTTTAGTGCTATATCTTATCCCGCTCTACATTGCAAATGCAACTCCAATACTAATTCACGGTAAAACCCCGCTTGATTTTAATAAAAAACTCTTTGGCAAACCAATATTTGGAAAAGGAAAAACAATTATCGGGGCCGCAAGCGGAATCATTGCGGGAGCTGCCGCCGGGGCAGTAATCTCAATCTTTATCCCATCCGTGCTTGAAGTTTTGCCTAACTATATTTTCCTCGCATTCATTCTAGGGCTTGGTGCAATACTTGGGGATTTAGTTAAGAGTTTCTTCAAAAGAAGATATGGGATTAAAAGCGGAGAGAAGTGGGCTGTTGCCGACCAACTCGATTTTGTTGCAGGGGGAATTGTACTTAGTGCGCTACTAACAAGAATGCCGGAGTGGTGGGTAATTATTGCACTACTTGTAGCAACATTTTTTATTCACTCCGCGACAAATTTTGTTGCATTCAGATTAAAATTAAAGAAAGTGCCGTGGTGAAATGGTGAAGAAAACTAAGAAATTGAAAATTAAGCGAATGAAGAATAATATACTGAAAGATTCTCGCACCAAAAAAATATTTTGGTTCTGTGTGAAATTCTTTATTATTTATTTTGTTCTTCAGTACTTAATCGAACTTGCTGACCTCTCCGCACTAAATAATTTTATTGCATATGCCTCCGCCTCGATTTTGGGGTTATCCTTTGGGGGCAACATAGTGTTAGTTGCAGGAAATGTTTTCACAATAACAAATATGTGCACGGGGCTTGTGAGCGCTAGTGTACTCGCCGCAATAGTGTTCTCACTGTGCAAGCCAAGAATCGGGCAAAAAGTAGTGCTGTTTATGGGGGGGCTTGTTCTATTAATGCTCATTAATATTCCGCGCGTTTCGCTAGTGCTATACTCCGCAAGCATTGGATTTGATGCTAATTTAGTACACACTAGCACATGGTTTATCATGAGCGCCGCGGTTCTCTTGATTTGGTACTATGGAACAAAAAGAATTGCGAAGGTAAAAGATTTTAGCGAATTAGTTTAGTGCTGCGCGAGAAGAATTGTTTATGTGGGGCAAATAGCGAGCAAACATTGTTGATTAACGCAGTTGTTTAGTTTTGTTCGTGGTGTTGGTGTGCTTTTGTTTCCCTTTTATGCACAACCATTTCAACAACTTTTGTGAATGCGGGCCTTGTTATTAGTACTCCAATTATTGCCCCAAGTATTGCAACAAGAGCAAATCCGTAGAGACTGCTTAATCCAGGCATGCTTCTTGAGAAGAAAACAATCGGGCCCATCACTCCAATAATAGTCACAGCCGAAGTAGTGATAATGAATAAACCGCTTTTTATTCTTTGAAGAAGCGAAAGAGTTTCGTGTCTAGTTTTGCTTGTAAGTTCATCAACAATAACAACCTCTGCGTTAACCCCGCTACCAAGCGCAGCAATTAGTCCTGCGAGGGCAGCTAAGTCAAATGGCTGTTTAATGAAAGGAAGCGAAAGAAGCCCCACTAGTATTAGTGTTTCGCTTATTACTGTAGCAAAAACTGGGATTGCAAGGCGATAGTCGCGGTATCCGATTATTATTACTGCTGCGACAATAATCAGCGCAAGTATTCCCATTAGAATAATGTTGCTCAAAAAGGATTTCCCTAGTGAAGGAGAAATTGTTTCCTTTGATATGCTTGCAACAGGCGTTGGTAAAGAACCTGATTCAAGCAAAATCGCGAGTTCTTCAAGATCGGCTCTAGCTTCTTTTACATCCGCGCGCTGTCCTGAGATTCTAAGATTAGTGAATTCTTTTGCAAGTGAAATGTCAGCAACATCCTCATTAGTTATTCCCTCAGTAAGGCTGATGATTTGTCTAGCGTTAGTTGCAGTCCAAATCCAAGGAATATTCTCTTCTTTGTTAACAACAAGAATACTAAAGCCGAGTGAATTAAGGTCACTAATTATTTTTTCGCTAACATCAGCTGAAACAATAGCGGACTTTGTTTTTGCAAGAGCCGCATTTACAATATTCATATCAAGAGAAGCATTATCGCCAACAATTGCTACCAGCAAAATTGTGTCCCTGATAAAATCATCAACTTTTGTGTCCTGGGGAATATTCTCGAACTGATTTCCAGTAATGAAAAGTGCTGAATCTTCATCATACTGTGTATCAGTAGTAACTATCAAAGCGGAGGGCTTATCTAAAAAGAAAACAGTTTTTGCGCATTCATATATAGGCGTTCCGCTTGGGCTAAATGAAGTGGCGTTACACTGGTGGAAAGTTTTTTCCTTAAAACTCTTAGCCGCTTTCTCATTTAAAACAAAAGGAAGACTCCACTCAAAAACAGTGCTGCTTGCCCTAAATACTCCAAACGAAGTGTCACCTCTTTGAACCTTCTTAATTTCGTCTCCCGTGAAAACAATTTCCCCGTTTAAGTTTGACTCAAATTTTCCCTGCTGTCTAATACGCATCTCTATTTTCTCAAGCTCGGCGGAATCAGTCACCGCAGTCTTAATCATAATGAATTTGCTTCCAACTGCGGAAAGTTCGTCTCCCCTTAACCCACTAGGGTCAATACGTTGCTCAATTGTGGTTATTATTCTAAGCATTTCTTCTGAGTTAAGCGACTTTTGCAGCTCTATTTGGTAAAGAGTTCCGCCCTTAAAATCAATTCCAAAATTAATCCCATAAATCGCAAGAGAAGCTATTGCAAGTATAACAAAGAAGCCAACAAGCAAAAACTGCCAATTCTTAATAAGCGGATTCATTTCTTCACCCTCTCAACAAACCACATAAGGATTGGCACATTCATAAACCAAGTTGCCACTATGTCCCCAATAATTCCAAAGGTTAGGATAATTGCTATTTGGAAAACCACGTCAATGTTAAAATAAACAGAAACAGCAATCATTACAATAAGAGCCGCAACGCTTGTAGCGTTCATAGTTAACCCTGTTTTGATTGAAGATGTAGCCCTAGTTCCAGGCGTGCCTTCTTTTTCTTTTAGCATCCTTGAAGTAAGCATAATGTTTGTGTCAACCGAATACCCAACAACCATTAAGAGGGTGGCTATCGTAAGAAGCGAGAGGGGCACGTTGAATAGGGCCATTCCCGCAAGCGCCGCAAGGACATCATATGCCATTGCAAAAACAATTCCTGCTACTGGGGCAAGCTGTCTGAAAAAAATGAAAATAATTATTATCAGGGCAATTGCTGAGATTGAGATAATAAATATTCCTGATTCGGTAGCGGCCTTACCAAAAGCGGGAGAAACCTCTCTTCTCTGAAACTCAACTGTGCTGCCCAACCCAAGTTTCTCGCTAAGAGCTTTCTCAAGCCCCACGAAGAATTCTTCATTGTGTGCGGAGAGTGCACTCTGCGCGGCAAGAAGAGCCGTTTTTGCATTATCAAAAGATTTTTTTTCGCCAGTCAAAAGTTCAATTGCGGAAACAGAAAATGCAAGTGCTTCTTGTTCCGAATCATCTTTATTAGAATCAATCGCAAGCTGTGCGCTCTTAATTAGTTCTTCCGCGTTAAGAGCAAGCTTGTTCTTGCTGTATTCAATATATGCGCCTGAGGCCCCTGGGGAATTAACTGCTGATACAGTTACTTCTGAAAGATTAAAATCATTTATTAGAATATCCTCAATTTGTGATGGGGTGACTGGATTATCCGAGCGAATAATAAGCACATTCCCCCCGGTTAGGTCAATACCTTCTTTTATTCCAGGAACAAAGAAAGTAAACAAAATTAAAGGAATTAGGACAAGCAGTGGAATAAACACCATTTTCTTGTAGTTCTTGGAGTAAATATCGTGCATTTTGGCTCACTCAAAAAGGCTTTTAGTTTTATAGATTTGAATTCAAAAGACTTAAAAAGCGTGGCAATTGGGTCTACGAACTGTTGTGTTGCATTATTCTGTTTGTTGTGGGTTTTGTTTTTTCATTGTTTTCATTGTTTGGGGGCGGGTGGATAATTATTTTTTTGGGGTGTTTTGTTGTTTTGTGTTCTTTTTTTGGTTTGTTTTAAATCTATGTTCATTATAGGGGTTGTTTCTTGCGTGTATTGTTTTTCGTATTTGCTCATAGCGTTCTGTAGAAATGATATATAAAGCTTAAATTTTCTCGCAAAAGTGGCAAGAATTAAACCCGATTTGTCAAAAAAAGGAAACCTAGTTTAAAAGCAAGTATGATTTCTACAGAACCTGGGCTTTAATAGGTATTAAAACCTGCTTATTCATTTCTATATAGTGAGATAATGAATATTCCATTTATTGAACAACCAAAAGTGCTTCTTGATGCTGCACTCTCCCGCGGAAGAAAAGGAGCCGCAGGCTACGCAAAACAAAAAACGCATTTTTACACCGTAAAGGGAAAAGAACTCACAAAAATTGATATTTCGGGGGAGTATTTGGAAGAAAAACTCTTCAAAGCGGTATCAAGATTCCCAAGCTTTGATACACTCGAACCATTTTACAGAGATTTGTATGAATGCATAATTGATATTAATGAACTCCGAAAAAACCTTTCAAGTATTACCTCAGTTGCGAGAATAATAAAAAATCAAAGAAGAGAGGGGCTTGTGAAATTAAAGGAACTAAGGTATATTTACGGAAATGAAAAAAAAGCATTCGAAATAACAAAAGCATATGTTGGAAGAATTGCTTCTTTACTAAAAGGACTCAAAGAGCCAATTGCTTACTTTAATGAGAGCGCGAGAAAATTAAATGAATTACCAAGCATCAGAACAAATGAAGAATGCATAATTATCGCAGGATTCCCTAACGTTGGAAAAAGCACTTTACTTTCTAAAATCACCGAATCAAAACCAGAAATCGCGGCATATCCATTTACTACAAAAGGTTTGAATGTGGGGGTATTCCACAGAAAGTTTTTGCCAATACAAGTAATTGATACCCCAGGACTACTTGACAGACCACTGCATGAAAGAAATAAAATTGAACTAAAAGCCGTAACCGCATTCCAATATTTGGAAGGAACAATCCTGTTTGCAGTTGACCCGCTTGACGATATGATAAAACAAAAAGGATTATTTGATGAACTAAAAAAATTATTTTCAAAACACAAATTCATTATAGTTGTGACAAAAACTGATATCTCTCCCGCTGACAAAGTTGAGGACGTGCGAAAAATATTCGAAGGATACGAAATAATTATCGAAGGAAACGGACTCAATAATCTGAAAGACAGATTAATGATAAGGGAAAAGAAAGTTAGTGTTGAGCCCGAAAAAAACTAATTCATAATTTGCCCGTCCAGAGTTTCTTTTAAAAAGCCTTCTTGGGAGTATTTTCTTTATTGGTTTACGCGAATCATAATTGATTTGTTCGCAAAAAGTTGGCTTAGGGTGTTGTAAATGGTAAACGACGAGATACTGGAGATAATGGGAGAAATCCTCTCTGACCGCGCCGTTCCAAGAAACATTCGGGCTAAAGTAGAGGAAGCAATAGGAAAAGTAAGGCAGAATAACGCTACTTCACTGAGCGAGGCAATCTACCTCCTCGACGATATCTCAAACGATGTAAATATGCCGGACCACACAAGAACAGACATCTGGCACCTAATATCACTAATTGAGGAAGCGAAAGAGAAAATGAAATAAATAATCCTAGTAATTAAAAGTATTGCTTCAAACTAGCGAAGAAATCTAATTCTTGATTTTGGCCAATTAAAAATATTTGGCGATAAAAAATGGGCATAGAAGATTTAACCGCGGTAAGACAGCAGGAAATACTTTCATTCGCTGAAACTACTGGACTCATGCTTACAAAGGACGCTGTTGCGTTACTACTCCAGCAGGATAAGTGGAAGGATGTTCTCCAAGCACTCGCAAACGAAGGAGTGTTCATGATTGATCCTGCTTCGCTTGAAAAAAAACTCGCCCGAACAAAACTTGCTTCAGTTGTTGAGGATGTTGAAATAAGAAGAGCATCATTCACTGCTCAGGCAAAGGACCGCGCGCCAAGTTTTAGAGTGATGGAAGAGTATGACGTGACTGGGAAAAGTAATTCAGAAGGAAAAGTGGATGATTTTTTGAGACTCTTTAGAAGCAAGTATGAACTTCTCTCAAACATGCTTCGCGCACGCCACAATCTAAATCCAGTTCCAATAAAAAACCTTGAAGGAACAAGAGACAAAGAACAAATTGATGTAATTGGAATGGTGAATAAAAAGTGGATAACAAAAAAAGGGCACACGGCATTTGAAATTGAGGACCTCGATGCGAAGTGCATTGCGCTTGCGATGGAAAAAGAAAAAGCGGTAATAGAAAAAGCGGAGAGAATACTAGAAGATAATGTTGTTGGAATAAAGGGAGTAAAATGGGGGAAGGATTTTATTATAATAAAAGAAGTTTACTGGCCGGACATGCCGATGCGCCCATTCAAACTAATAAATGAAGAAGTACTCTCTGGCCAAGTAACTGATTTACATGTTGGAAGCAAATTATTCTACGAAGAGCAGTTCAATAAATTCCTTGATTATATTAATGGAAAAGGATTAAGCGAAAAACAACAGGAAAGAGTAGGGAAAATACAATACTTGTTCATTACTGGGGATAATGTTGCTGGGATTGGAGTATACCCTGGGCAGCTTGAGGACTTAATCATAAAAGATGTTTATGAGCAGTACACAAAACTCGAAGATCTTATGCTACAAATCCCAGAATATATCCATGTCTTTATGTGCCCCGGGCAGCATGATGCGGTGAGAAGAGCAGAGCCCCAGCCGGCAATAGATAAGGAATTTGTCCCTCGTTTATCAAAATTGCGAAATTTTCATTTCATTTCATCCCCTTCATGGGTAGAGACTGAAGGCTTGAAGAATTTAATTTACCACGGGCCAAGTGTACACGACCTCATTAGTAGTGTAAGCTTTCTTGACATGGCACGCCCGCAGGAAGGAATGGTTGAACTCTTGAAGAAACGAGACTTAATGCCAAAGTATGGCGGAAAAAATCCATATGTTCCTGAAGGAAGAGATTACATGGTGATAAAGGAAGAGCCGGACCTTGTTTGGTTTGGAGATATGCACCATAAGGGATACGCAACTTACCGTGGAGCAAGTGTAATTAACTCAGGAACCTGGGAAGCGCAAACCGATTTTCAGAAAAAGATGGGGCACGTGCCAACCCCCTGCATATTCACAACAATTAACTTGAAAAATCGGCAGCTCACTGAAACGCATTTCTCAAAAGAAATAACAGAGAGAGTGCTTGAGTAAAATAATTTGGAGAAACTTGGAAAATAAAATTTGAATGTGGAAAAATGGATGAAAAAAAATTTGAAACCCCCTTTACGGAGCATGAAAAGAAGAAACTCGAGCTCATGACAAAAAAAGGCACAGCGCTTGAAGTAATAATGCAGGAAACTCCCTTTGCCGCGGAAGAGAATGTGAAAAATTATTTTAAGATATTGCAAAATGAAACAAAAAGAGTGTTTGAGGCGGCGGAGAATGCGAAGAAAGTTGGTGCGGATTTATCTGATACGGTTGAAGTAACTCCTGCTGTGGACCTTGCAGACAGAGCAGAAACAATCATTGGACTCCCTGGACTCGCTAAAATATTTCGTGACCTTTATGCTGAGACCAAGGATAGAAGAAAAGCATACTTCAAACTCTTCCAAGAAATTCTTGAAGAAAAATGGTGGAAGATGCCCGAGCAGGAAAGAGTGGAAATTGGAATCAAGGCGTGTCTCTTAATTGAAACAGAAGGAGTGGTTGTAGCACCGCTTGACGGAGTGCCAAAAGTTGAAATCAACACAAATCCAGATGGTTCGAGATACGTTGACATTTATTTTGCGGGACCGATTAGAGCAGCAGGAGGCTCTGCAACAGTTGTTCCATTAATTCTAGCTGATTATGCAAGAACATTCCTAAAACTTGACAGATACAAACCCACGCAGGACGAAGTGGAGAGATATGTTGAGGAGATTGGGATTTACCAAACAGAAGTAATTTCGCGCCAGTACATAATGAGCGATGAAGAAATTAGAATAATAATTAACGGCTGCCCCGTGTGCATTAACGGAGTTCCTACTGAGGAAGTTGAAGTAAGTGCACATCGTGATCTTGCAAGAATACCAACAAATAGAATACGCGGAGGAATGGGGTTAGTTGTTTCTGAAGGGCTCGCACTAAAAGCATTATGGGTAATGCGAACCGCAAAAGAACTCGGACTCAATTGGGATTTTCTTGAGAAAATTGTGAAAGTTGAAAAAACTCAAACAAAAATAGAAGTGAAACCAAACAAAGCGTTCCTTGATAGACTCGCGGCGGGAAGACCAATACTTGCATATCCAAGTGCTTGGGGCGGATTTAGACTTAGGTATGGGCGCGGGCGAAACACTGGGATAATGGCAAAAGCAATTAACCCCGGAACAATGATAATGCTTGATGAGTTTATTGCAGTAGGAACACACGGGAGAATTGAGAGACCAGGAAAAGCAACGCAGTTTTTTCCCTGCACAACAATTGACGGGCCAATAGTACTACTCAAGGACGGGACAGTGAAGAGAATAAATAGTGTGAAGGAAGCAGAAGAAGTAAAAGTATTAATGGAAAAAATAATTTACCTAGGGGATTTACTTGCAACTTACGGGGATTTTAGAAAAAGCGCGCACCCTCTAGTTCCTGTTGGATACTGCGAAGAATGGTGGCAACTAGAGTTACAAAAAATCTGTGTTGATGAAGAAAAAAAGAAGAAACTTGCGGGCATGGGGCTGGCTCGGCTGCTTGAAGTACGCATACCAGAAATCCAAAAAGTTTCTGAGAGTGATGCAATTATGCTCTCAAGAGAACTTGGGGTGGCGCTTCATCCAAAGTATTTGCATTTCTATAGGGCAATTAACTCAAAAGAAATTATAATGCTCCGCGAGTATTTGAAGAATGGAAAAATTGAGGAAAAAGAAAATAGTGTTCGGATTGTTATTGCTTACAAGGTGGAAGAGAAAAAATTAATGGAGAAAATAGGGCTCCCACACAAAATCGAAACAACAAATGTTGTTATTGATGAATTTGCTTTAAGTATTGTTGAAACGTTTGCGCTTCGCTCTGAAAAAGCTTCGGCGAAGGAACATGTTCTTGAGTATTTATCAGAACTTTCAGGACTTGTGATAAAAGATAAGGCTGGTTCATTTATTGGCGGAAGAATGGGGCGGCCAGAACAAGCAAAACCAAGACAAATGAAAGGAAACCCGCATGTATTATTCCCAATCGGGCTCAAAGGAGGAAGCACAAGAAGCATAGTAAAAGCGGTGGATCAAAATTACAATGAAAGCGGAAAAGTAACTGTGGAGATTTCTGAATATATTTGCCCGCAATGCAAAAAAATCTCGTTGCACCACAGATGCTATGAGTGCAAAATAATCGGGGTGCGATTAAATTACTGCAAAGTTTGTGGAAAATCTGTTACTGGCGATAAATGCGGGGTGTGCGGAGGAAAAACTATCCGCGCGGGGGAACACGAATTTAGTCTTGCTGACATGGTACAAAAAGCAAAACTAAATCTTGGAGAAAATTCTCTCCCTGATGTGGTTAAGGGTGTAAAGGGAATGATTTCTGATTCAAAAGAGGTTGAACCTTTGGAGAAAGGGATTTTACGCGCAAAGCACGATATACACATTTTCCGTGATGGGACTACAAGATTTGAATTACTTAATGCGGGAATAACTCACTTCACGCCAAAAGAAATTCACCTAAGCATTGAGAAAGTAAAAGAACTTGGGTACTCAAAGGATTTACACGGAAAAGAAATTACAAGCGATGAGCAATTAATTGAAATTTATCCACAAGATGTAATTGTGAATGACACCTGCGGGGACTGGCTTGTACGCGTAAGTCAGTTCATTGATGAACTCCTTGAAAAGTTCTATAAGCAAAAGAAATTTTACAACGCAACAAAAAAAGAGGACTTAATTGGGCACATGGTGCTTGGGCTTGCTCCGCACACCTCTGCCGCGGTAAACGGAAGAGTACTCGGGTACACAAAATCACGCTTAGGATTTGGGCACCCTTACTTTGTTTGCGCAAAAAGAAGGAACATTGACGGGGATCAGGACTCACTAATGCTCCTAATGGATGCCCTGCTAAACTTTTCTAACAAATATCTTTCGCACAAAAGCGGGGGAAGAATGGATGCTCCGCTTGTTTTCACAATCATAATTAACCCCACTGAAGTTGATGATGAGGCACACAAAATGGAAACTGTTTGGAACTTGCCTCTTGAACTCTATGAAAAATCTTTGAATGTATGCGAACCAAATGTTCCTGCTGAAAGTGTTAAAGACAGACTTGGGAAGGATAAACAGTATTCTCAAATTGGTTTTACTCACGATACAGAAATATTTGATGAGGGCCCGAAGATGTCAAGGTATGTACAGCTAAAATCAATGGATGAAAAAATACAATCACAAAACGCGCTCCAGAAAAAAATACTCGCGGTGAATGCTAAAGATGCGCTTGAGAGAGTAATGGGTTCACACTTCTTGCCTGATATTATTGGGAATGCGCGCGCATTCTCGCGCCAAACATTTAGATGCACAACGTGCAATGAAAAGTATCGGCGAATTCCTCTTTGCGGGAAATGCTATAAGTGCGGAAAAAGCACACTCATATTAACAATACACGAGGGAAGCGTGCGAAAGTATCTCAAAATCGCGCAGAACATGGCAAGGCAGGAGAATTTATCCCCTTACTTAATACAAAGACTCGGGATGATTGAAAAAGAAATTAATTCTGTGTTCAAAAGCGACAAAGTACAACAAAAGAGCTTGTTTGAGTTTGCGTGAATTTGTTTCGCAATACTATTTTTTAAGAACCTCTTTAATTTCCTCAAGCAATTCCTCAAATTTAGTATACCCGCTTTTTTCGTTAAAGTGTCCGCCGCCTTTTATTATAATTAATTTTCCGCCGAGATTCTTCTCCAAGATCTTTGCTTCGCTTAGGGGCACATAAGGGTCATTATCTGAATGGAAAATAAAAATCTTTTTGCAATTCTCTTTTACTTTTGCGAACCAGAATTTTTTATGGATAAATGATGCGTTGATTGTATCAAAATCCGAATTATTTAATGAGCCGGTGAATCCTGAGACAAAAAATGCCGCCTTAACTCTTGTAGTGCCTCTTCCAAGAAACCTCAGGAGGAATGCTACTCCAAGGCAATGCCCTATTACAATTGAATCGGGGGTGAAATAGTCTTCATATTTATGAAAAACCCCATTCCACTCAGAAAGAGTCTGATTCTTTGGGGTTGGAAATTTTGGGGCAAAAACTTTGTGCCCCTCTTTCTCAAGCCCTTCTTTTAACCACAGAATCCAATTTTCTTCAGGGTTTCCGTAGGCTCCGTGAATTATGAAAATGTTTGCCATAAAGATAAACTGGCAAAGAAATTAGCTTAAACGCCCTGTTTGCCAAAAATTTATTGTTTCTTCTTTGGACGTTGGATAGTTGAAGCAGAGTCCTTGAAAGTCTCAAACTGCCTAGTGTCTTTTTTTTCATTTATAATATCCTTTGCAATTTGATTCAAATTTTTCTGTCTTTGTTCAAGCGGTTTGCCCCTTAATGTGCCAGGGCTCATGTCCTGAACAAACTTATGTGTATGCTCCTGCTTCTCGTGTTCGTGATTACAATTAGGTTCGTGTACATGTTCGTGGCTTTCGTGAGCGTGGTGATTATGTTCCTCATGCGGGTGTTCGTGCTCACCATGATTACAATTTGGCCCGCGTATGTGTTCGTGGCTTTCGTGAGTATGCTCGTGTTCTTCAGCAATTTCTTTAGCAGGCTTTGCAGAATCAATTCTCCCAGTAGTTTCTTCTCTAAATTCAAGTTCAATACCGAATTCTTTTGCAATTCCCTTAATAGCGTCATTTATTTTCTCAAGGTTTTTGAGGAAGTCTCCTGATACAGTAACAATCATTTTATCCTCAATGATTTCTTTCTTTGAGCTGGGAACCCTTGAATAATATTTTTCAAAAATCTTTTCAGCGATTTCCTTTTTGTCCTTAATCTCTTTTACAAGCTCAACATGATACTCAATTTCTCTTCCCGCAAGAGGATGATTAAAGTCAACCCTTACTCTTCCACTGCTAACGCTCTGAACTTTTCCTACGGCATTAGAAATTCTAACAACTAGCCCCGGAAAAGGATTAATTTTTTGCTCTAAAAAGTTCTGCAAAGGAACAACACGAACAAGGTCGGATTTTCTTTTCCCAAATGCGTCTTTTGCGAGCATCTTAACGATTCTTTTTTCGCCCTCTGTCATACTTGCAAGTTCATTTTCAACTTTCTCGAGGAGTTCCTTCTCCCCAATAATAATGTCAAGCGGCTTATACGTTCGGTGTTCATCAAAAACCCCTGAACTCTTAGCTATTTCCAAAATATTAGTATCAAAAACCGAGCCGCCTAATAGCTCTTTACCAGTAAAATTAATGCTAACCAATTTCTTCTTTTTCTCAGCCATGAAAAACCCCTTCTCTTTAATATAAAAAATACTAATCTTTTGCTTCTTTCTAAACCGAACTTACTGTTTAAGGTTTTTAAACTATCCACATCAGCCATTATTTGTAAAAGGGATTAATATGGATTCAGCAAAAATGACGAGAATAGCCGGAATAGTAATTGTTATTGTCATGGCAATAAGCATGGTGTCCTTTGCTTACCTGTATGTTGATACGGATAATACAAATCCGGGTAATGATGATGAGCTCCCGCAGGCCCCAGACAAGCCATTTGATTACACTATAAGTTTTGAGGCAACCGCGCTAAAGGATGCGGGTGCGATGAAAATAGCACTAATGACTTCAGCCAGTGATAAGGCGCTAATTGATTCAGCGGTTACAAAAATTGAGGGAGTATCAAAAGTTACTTCACAGTTTAAGAAAAACACTCTTGATGCAAATGACTGGGTATACCTTGCGGATATCACTTTAAAGAAAAACACCGACTTTGCTTTTGTTATTGCGCAAATGCTCGACCTGAATTACTTTGATGCGACACAAGGATTTGACGCAAGAAAACAAATTACAATAAGCGCGCCTAGTTGGGTAATACTAAAGAATAATGATTTGAACATTGACAGAAACTTTCCATTCACAACTACAACTCTACCCGCACTTGCGATGATAGGCACAATCGCTGGAGACAAACTCCAGATCGATGGAACAATAACCATACAAGGGCAAGCAATAAATGCGCTAACTTTGTATGAAACAATAAACCTAACAAAGGATATTCCAATTGATTTGAATACCCCTTTAGATGTTAATGCTCCGATTGACACTAACGTGCCAATAGACAATAATTCGGCTTAATTTGAGCAAAAAATTATATGTTTTGAATAGAGTACTTACTTATGCAGCTTGGTTCTTGGAGAAAAAAGAAGGGGTTTGTTCCGCGTGAGCAAAGGATAGTTATACGACAGGCTAAAACATTAAAGGAGCAAAGAATAAGAAATTTGGAGCGCGCAGTTCCCGCTGGAAAGCACCCATTAGATACAGTAATTCTAAAAGTTCATGCCGCAGGAAAAAAGTTTTCTTCCCTCACTGAACTAAGACGTGAAGTGGTGAAAATCGGCCCAGGGATACTTCAAAGAACGGTTTTTGTGCGCACACAAAAATTATTGGAAGGAAAAAAACTTACAAAAGTAAACATGGATAGCGAGAGCAAAGGGAAGGTTCGCCCGGTATCAGAAAGAAGAGCTGATGCGAGAGAAAAAAGTCCCTATGCCAAGAGCCCATTTTTTAGAGAATTCCACCTTTATGGAAACCGACGGCTAACTGAGCTTTACATTGCTGAGAAAGCGAGTGCTGGAGAATCTTCTGCAAAGCTAAAAGAAATAATTGAAGTAGCGGTAATTTGTAATCCAAAGAGAACACGCGCAGAAGTAATTAAGATGATTTTGGGGAAAAAATAAATTAAAAAAAATTGGATTATTATGCCTGAAAAAAGACCTTTTGTTGTTCCGCTCTCACGAGGGGTGGATCATTCGTACGAGGCAGCACTTGGGCGATGGAGAAAGGGACATAAGTATGGGGCGGCACTCGTTCCAAAACCAAGAAAAGTTGTTGCACAACAAGTTAGAAGACAACAGGAGATTAGCGCAAAATTTAATGCAAGACTACGCGAAGAAGCGTTTAAGCCCGCACCAGGAAAACACAAATTTGATGCGGCAATACTAAGTGTACACAAATCAATACCTGCAAAGAAAGGAATAAAGAGCCTAAATGCGCTAAGGGTCCTTGTTCAAGAAAGAACAGGGATAAAAAATCAGGCAATACTTGATGTGCGACTCTCAGTCCTTGCAAGAGCAGGGCTTCTCCCAAAAGTAAAAACGCTTACTTATCACAAGCATTTTGTTCCGCCAAAACCAAAAGAAAAATCGCCAATTAAAGTTCCAATATTGGATAAAGTTGCAATAATACAAAGCCCCTATGCGAGAGAATTCAAACTCTTTGGTTCCTCAGGACTCATTAAGGCGGTAGCCGACGAAATGAAAAAAGCCCCTCTTCTTCGCTCGCAAAGAAAGATTGATGAAATAATTGCAGTAATAGCGGAGATTGCTCCGCCGAAAAATAAAATACATTCACTACAAATTATTGCTCAAATGCTGAAAGAAAAATAGTTTCAAAAAACTATTTCTTTAATTTTAATATTGCCTCAGCAATATCGCCATTACTTTCAATAAGCGCTTTTTTTGCTTCCTCTTTTGAAACACCCGCGGCTTCCGCAACCATATCAATATCTTCCTGTGGAACCCCGCTAACTTCTCGTGTAGCGCCCGCAATTGTATAAGTTTTTTCTCCGCGCATCTCAATGCACTGGATTTGGGGCTTATCAAAAACAATTTTGTTCCCGTTGCCAAGAGTAATTATTACTTCTTTAGCATCAAGCTCCTGATTCTTTATCCCGAATTGCTTCATCATTTGACTCATTTGTTTTGGATTAACTCCGCCCGGAAACATTAATAATCACCCGTAAAACTACAAATAACTCGTTCAAAAAATTTAAAAATAGGAAAGAATGGCGAGTAAATGTGCTGTGTTGCGTAATTGTTTGTGTTTTTGGTTAATTGGTTCTTTTTGGGCTAATTGTTACAATAATTGGTTTTGGAGTTGTAGTTTGTATATTTGTTCGTGTTGCATGTTGTGGTATTTAGTTGATTGGGTGTGTTGTCCGAATCTGCGTTTAATGGTTGAGAACATGGTTTCTATTGCCCATCGTGTGCCGTAGGCTTGTTGTTGTTGCCATTTTTTCTTA
>DYDN01000074.1 GCA_020717885.1 Candidatus Forterrea sp. | reverse complement strand
GGAGTACAAACTCCTATTTATTCCTTTATAAAGGATTTCTACAAAACCCAGAACGAGATATTGAAGAGAAAAAAACAAATAATCACTACGGCAAAAACCGCAAGTGATAAAAAATCAGCTACTTACTTTTTGAACTGTAAAATCCCCGCTCTTGGGCAGTTACATGTCCATTCCTTCTCCACCCATGCCCTGCATTCCGCCGCCCATTCCGGATGGCATCTTTGATTTTGATGAACCAAGGATTATATCATCAATCCTCAAAATCATTTCAGCTACTTCGCTAGCGGAATCAATTGCTTGTATCTTTACTTGTAGTGGCTCAAGGCATTTTGCGTTCTTCATGTCCTCAATCTTTCCTTTGTAAACATTTACCCCAACGTACTTTCCGCCTTTTGCTGAGTGAGCGCTTCTTAGTGTAACAAGCGCGTCAATCGGATCCATCCCAGCTGTCTCTGCGAGTGTTCGTGGAATTATTTCCAATGAGTCAGCGAATGCTTCAATCGCTAATTGTTCTCTTCCGCCAACGGTTTTTGCATAGTCGCGTAAGCGTACAGCAACTTCTGCTTCACAAGAGCCAGCACCAACAAGAACTTTTCCTGTTTCTATTGCGCTTGATACTGCGCCAATTGCATCAACGAGTGCGCGTTCAGCCTCATCAACCACGTGCTCGGTTCCTCCGCGAATTAAAATTGAAACACTCTTTGGGTTCTTGCAATCCTCAACGAAAACCATTGCATCTCCGGAAACTTTCTTCTCAAATACTCTCCCCGCGTGCCCTAGGTCTTTTGCTGAAAGCTCTTTCATACTGTTAACAATACTTGCGCCTGTTGCGCGAGCGAGCGCATCCATATCAGATTTCTTTACTCTACGAACAGCAATTACTCCTTCTTTTGCAAGGAAGTGCTGAGCCAAATCATCAATTCCTTTTTGTGTTATTACAACATTCGCTCCAACCTTCTTTACCGAAGCGACAAGGTCCCTCAATTGTTTTTCTTCCTGATCAATGAATGCCTGCAACTGGTCAGGAGTATTAATTTCTATTTTTGCGTCGCTTTCTGGTTCCTTTACCTCAAGCGCCAAATCAAGCAGAGCAATTTTTGCATTAGAAATGCTTCTTGGCATCCCCGTGTGCACGATTTCCTTATCAATTACAATTCCGGAAATTAATTGAGTGTCCTTAAGCGAAGCACCAGTTTTTTTCTCGAGTTTGATATTATCTTCCTCAATTGTAATCTTTCCGTTTGAAGTATCAGCAACGCTAGTGATTGCATCAACTACTAAATCAGCGAGAACCTCTGTCCCCTCAGCTGCTTTTCCTGTCATTGAAGTTACCGCGATTGTTCGTAGTGCTTTCTTATCATCAAATTTTATCGGGTCAGCGGTTTCAGTGTAAAATTCTTTTGCCTTTTGCGCCGCCTGCATATAACCATTAATAATTATACTTGGGTGAATTGAATCGTCCAAAAGTTTTTCAGCTTTTTCTAAAAAAGTTCCTGCGAGTATTACTGCAGTAGTTGTTCCGTCCCCAACTTCAGCGTCCTGGGTCTTTGCAACATCCACCATCATTTTTCCAATTGGATGCTCAATAGCCATTTCTGATAAAATTGTCGCGCCGTCATTTGAAATTGTTACGTCTCCAAGTTCATCAACAATCATTTTGTCCATTCCCTTTGGACCAAGAGTTGATTTAACTGCCTGCGCAACCGCTCGCGCGATTAAAATATTCATTCTCTGCGCGTCCCTTCCTCTTGTGCGCTTAGTTCCCTCGCTCATAAAAGCATTTTGTTGTTCTGTCTCTGCCATTAAACTCACCATCCGATTTGAAATAAAAAATAGTTTATTACTATAGAATTATCCCAAAAAAGGGCTTAAAAACTTTGCGGAACCAAGCACTTGCCGCACAAGTGCGGGCCCAGTAAAACTCAAGGTTTTACGTGGGCGGTTCTCCAAATCACATCATAAAACGGCTTAAAACCCCAAAAAAAGCGCATTTAAAGCCTAAGGATGTTGCATACTTTATGGAATTTAAAAAAATCACTCAGCTCGCAAAAGGCTGGAGCTCATACATTTGGCTTGTTAGAGGCGAGGATGGGAAAGAATATGCGCTAAAAGAGGTGCGGGAAAAAAGCCCGCGAAAGAACTTGGCTGAGCGCGAAGGAAAAATGCTACTCCTTGCGAACAAAGTCGGGGTTGGGCCAAAGGTTGTTGAAGTGAATTATGAGAAGAATTATGTGATTCGGGAATTTATTAATGGAAAAAACTTTTTGAATTGGATAAGCGAAGAGGGATTTGAAAAAGAAGTTACTCCGGAAGAGCTTTATGATTTTATTAAAGAATTGTACAAACAACTCCAAGCACTTGACTCGGTGAATTTGAGCCACAATCAGCTCGAAGGCGGGAAAAATATTTTGGTGGAAGAAAAAACTAGTGTGCTTAATGGAAAAAGAAAATTCTTTCCAGTAATAATTGATTTTGAAAAATCCTCTGTGAAAGAAAATAACCACACAAAAAACATCGGACAAATTGAGAGCATGTTTTTCTATAACCCGCACGGAATGATAGCAAAAAAAATCAGAGAGAAATTAAATCTCACACTTTAATTAAGTATTTTCTATTTTTTTAGTATTCACAAACTATTTTCTTTTTTTCTTCTCAAAAGCAAAGAACACTACAACAAGCAGAGAGATTAGCACAGGAATTAATCCAATATCGGGAACGCTTTGCGATTTAGTTGCGCTTGTGGCTGAGAAGAAGAACTCTCTTGAACATGTGCCAACGCCGAGCTTTGCAGTGTATACTCCTGCAGGAAGATTGGAATCTTTTGAGTCAATCTTTAAATCCCTAAAGTGAATTTGGTCAGTACTACAAGGAACACTTACTGGCCCAACAACAAAAGCACTATAAGGGTTTGTTATTGAGAAAGTTGCGGTTTTTGTTCCAATTGGGTCAGAATAATAACAAGAGTAACTCACATCCACATTTGAATCAACAAGAATGTTTTGTGCGCTTAAGGATTTAATGTTACAATCAACCCCTGAAGGAATGATTGGAATTATTGGAACTGCCCCTGTCCCGGACCCAGTTGATGCGCCTTGGCGAACTATGAATGTTGCCTCGCTTGAAGAACAAGGACTTGTTTGTGACTTTAGAACAGCGGTGAAGTTATGAGAAACATCCCCGCCCATCCCTGAAAGTAATTGGGAAGTGTTAACTAAATACCATTTTTCGAATGCAGAGCACGCGTTTCCACCAATTCCCTTAACGCTAAGCGGAATTGTTTTTGTATAGCCAAAAGAATCCTTTATAATTAAATCCATTGGGAACTCCTCCCCAATTACAGTGGCAGGGGGACAACTATACACAAAATTAACATCCGCAGGATGATTAAAATCCGGCGGGTTTTTGTTAATGGAAAAATTTATTGGACAGGAAGCCACTGAATTAAACACACAACAAAACTTTACTTCATTTGAAAAAACTCCGCAAAGAGACGGGTGTGCATTTGTATTCCCGCTCAAACCGAACGCGCAATTATATCCTGTGTTACATGCAACCCCCGGAGCGGTAAAATAGCAGAGAGTTGGAAAAGAAGTGAACACGGTATTGTTAAGACAAATACTTGTTCCAGTATAATTGTTTGAGGACATTTGTTCAGCGTGAGCATTTGTCGCAGCACTTAATCCAAGTATTCTTGTGGCGGATGCATCCGTGCAATTTGCAAAGTACTGTGTTGGAACATTAACCGTATTTGGGTAAGTGCAGGGCGGTTTACACGCATGCGCAGTCGCATCCATTGAAGAAATAGAAAAAAGATTACTATAATCCACTCCGCCCACCATAAAGGCAAAAGCAGTGCTAAACAAAAGGCAAAAAAAGCCGGCAAAAAGTAAATACTTCATTTGAGGAATACGCTATTTGAATATAAAAGCATTTTGGGCGGGCGGGCGGTGTAGAAATCCTATTGGATTTCTAGGTAAAGCCAAATTTTTATGATTCGTCCGATGTGTTCAATATTGTATGCTAGTGCTTTGATTGTCACAGTTTTTTG
>DYDN01000073.1 GCA_020717885.1 Candidatus Forterrea sp. | reverse complement strand
TCAATTCGACATTCATCAAACAACACTAAGCGCGTTCTAAACGCGCTACAAAGAAGCCCCACACTTTAGTGCGGGGTAATTCACTACGAAGAGTTTCTCTAGAGGGCGGCGCAGGAGTAAGGCGCGGGGCTCCGCAGGTTCAGCCAAAATGGGAAGCAAGGATACACCAGAAATTTCAATTAGCCAAAGCATTCATTCTTGAAGAAACTTTAAAGAGCCGCCCTGTGGTTCCAACCCAGATTAAAAAGAGGCTTCACTGCAGGACTGATGTTGCAAAAAAACTCTTTGAGCTTGCAATTAATGATCCCGAATTGCTTCGCAAGCTTAAGCAGCACGGAAAAGTAATAATAAGAGGGGTTCCGCGCGGGGTTCGCCCAAAAAAGAATCCTTAAGGCAAAAATATCTTGTTCTTAATTTTCTCAGGCAAGTAGTGTGTTGCAACAAAATCAAGTCTTTTGTTTGCGAGTGCCTGTTGTTCTATTCTAATTTTTTGGTCAAGCGCTTTGTTCAATTGTGCCTGCCATTCTTTGTTTTGGAACCACGGGTATGCAAGCATTTCTTTTGCCCTCTTAATATCCCCGTCAGTCATTCTTTCTGTTACTGCTTCAAGTTTGTATTCCTTTACATCATCAATAGTCATTCCAACGTATCTTGCTTCAGGCACTGACATGAATTCTGAGTGTGCGGCAAGAGCCATTGAACCCTGTTTAATTACCGAGTAAATATACCATCCGTATGGGTCCCCGTCTGTGAATACAATTGTTGGTAAGTCAAGTTCGTTGTGTACTCTATGAATTAATCTTCTTGTTCCTCGTGCGGCTTGTCCCCCGGTTCCAATTAGTAAGCACTTATTGTCTTTTGGGTATCCTTCTTCAATTAGTCTTTCAAATATCGCTTCTGTTTCTGCAACAAGCAAATACTCTGCGTTAGAATCAACGATTTCAATTTCTTCAGGTTCTACGCGTGACATTATGCTCCATCCCCCTCTTCCGAGTTTTGATGCGTTAAATTTATCGTTGTGGTGCATTCTATCAAGGAGGGTAATATCTCCGTAGAGTGTTCCTTTTGGGTTTGCGTGCAAATTTAACTTTTCTCTGATTGTATCAACGCTGTGCTCAAGATCAACTATAATTGGGTCTGATTCATCTTGCCCCTCGAATGTGTTTTCCTTTGTGTCAGCAACAGTGTGTTTTAATTCGTAGTAAATTTCACGAATAGAAGCTGTCTTGTTGTGATTCAAATATTCCTGTGTTTTTGCCATTATCATTGAAGTCTGCATGAACTTGCGTGCGTGTGCGATATTCAAAAAAGTTCTTGTGACTTCTTTCTCTCCAAGCTCTAAATATCCTTTCTTTTCATCCCAAACAACATTACTTTTTCCTCTTTGCATTGTTGTGAACTCCGGGTCTTGTAATTTATTTATCTGTCCAACCATTGCGTTAGCGCTTTTCTCTATTCGTCCCGCAATTTCTTTTGGACTAACTTTTTCAGTTGTTTTTGATTTTCTTCTTCCTTTTTCACTCATAATCATCACTTCGCAAAACATCCGCACTTAATTCTAAATATTATTTCTTCCCCTTTGCCTTGTCGTCCTTCTTATCATCAGCTTTTTCTTTTGGCTGTTTTTGTTTTACTATTGTGCTATTATCATCCGCCGCTAGAACCTTATCAACTCTTGCTTTTTCTTCAGCTTCTTTTGCTTCTTCTAGTTTTAATTTTGTAAGAACCATTTTCTCCATATTCTTCTTTAAAGTGTCCTCATGTGCTTTTGTTATTGTGCTTATCGCTTTGCAAATTTCTGGGATGTATTTGTAAAACATTATTCTTTTTTGCTGGTTCTCAGCTTCTCTTCTCTTATGTGCAATATAAATTCCTGCTTTTCTTCCTGTCTGCATTAGCGCGAGTCTGATTTCCTCAAGCACTTCTTCTTCATCAGCGATTGCCTGCTTTCCTGCTCCAGTGTATGGGATATGCACGGAGATAAAGTTAACAAATACTGTTACTGGCGCATTCTCAACATCCTTTATATCGTATCTCTTCCAATCAACTGTTTGGATTGCTTTTGTTAGCGCGCAGTTTCCCGCATCAAATAATAGTGGCACCCTGTTTGCAAATCTCATTATTTCCATTTGTGTTTGTTCATTTACCTTTTTTCCAGCGCTTCCGCCGTAAGCAATAGCAATTTCTACTTGGAAGGGGTATCCGCCGGCATAAACCGCGGGTTTTCTTGTGAGTACTGTTAAGAACTCGGGTTGTACAATGCTTTGGAGTGATTTTCTTATTTGGTCCTCGCCAATTGGTCTTAGCGCATCAGTTGTTGGTGCAATAAAATCAATTGCCTTGAATGCTTTAACAATTTCTTCTGCTTCTTCCCATGTAAGAGTTTTAGGATCCTTGTTCATATCAAAGTGTACTCTTTTCTTTACTTCATCAATTCCCTTTGCACCCATTCTGTCAAAATCGTTTGAAAGGAAAGTTGATACAGTTCTTCCTTTTGTCATCTTGCAGTAGGATAAAATATCATCAACAGTAGTTCCTTTTGGGTGCGGTTTAATTTCTTCTGGTTTTTGTGGCACCTCGTTGTGCGTTCTTTTGAATGTAAATTTTTGTCCCATTGGGTCTCTAAATGATATTTGTGCGTGGGGGTTAGCAATTACTGTTCTTCGTAAGTATTCAAGCGCCCCTTGGTCAGAATCTCTATAAAGTACTCCCTTGAATTTTGCTTGTACTGCAGTTCCGCGAAAATCTTTATCAATTTCTTTTATGTTCGTCATTTTTGCTTCGTTCATCTTTGGGTCAATTGTGAGTTCAAGTGTTAGGGCTTTGCCGTTTCCTCTTCCCGTGATTACTTTTGTTGGTTTTCCTGTTGTCATTTGTGAGAGCATGGTGCATCCTGCTGCGCCGATTCCTTGCTGCCCTCTTGATTGCATCATTCGATGGAATTTTGTTCCGGCCAAGAGTTTTCCAAATGCTTTTCCAACATTCTCTTTTGATATTCCAGGCCCATTATCAGTAACAGTTACTTCGTAGTACTCTTCCCCTAGTTCATCAATCTTAACTTCAATATTTGGGAGGATGCTTACTTCTTCGCATGCATCAAGAGAATTCGTCACATATTCGTGTATTACCATGGTGAGTGTTCTTACTTTTCCATAGAGTCCAATCATTTGCTTGTTTTTCTTAAAGAATTCTGCAACTGAGTGTTCCTTAAATTCGCTGTCAAGGTGCTTTACTGCGCCCGCCGCGATGTCTTCAGCAGTTCCTTCTGATTTCTTTGCTTTTTTTTCTTCGCTCACTTGCTCACCAAAATTAGCTTATAGTAAAATGAAAACCCAAAAGGTTTATAAGCCCAATCCCGAGATTTTGCCAATAATTAGCCAAAAGGAGGGGTTTTATTGGGGGCTTTAAATACCTAAAATTTGAGTGTTTTCCAACTATTAAAGTTCAAATCTTCCTCTATTGTATCCGTCAAGGAAGTTCTCCATTGTTTCGTGTTTTGCGCCTGAGAGCAGCATTTCTACTGCGCGCATAGCGTCCGCAATTTCTCCCGCAAGCCCGATTATTGCAACAGTTTTTCCCTGTACTGAGATTAAGCAGTGGGTTTTCTTCTCAATTTCAAGTCTTGCTTGTCCTTCTTTGCCGATTACTCTTCCCCTTTTTGCTTTTTGATTTGAAGGATTTTTTCCAGTGAATTCGGTAATATCAACTATTTTTAGTAAGTAATCCTCTTTGAATAAAGTGAATGCTCTGTCTGGAGAAAATCCTCGTCCAATTGCTTTTACAACATCAATTGCTCTAAAATAATTCTCTCCTTCACCAATAACTTCTACTTCTCCGCTTCCTGAATCAATCTCAAGGTGCGCTTTTGTTCGCTTCTCAATTTTTGCTTTTATCGCTCCGCTGGGCCCTATGAGTACTCCCACTCTGTTTTCAGGTATGCGTACGATTTCTTCCATTTTCATTCACTTGTGTGTAATTAAGTTAGTTCTCGAAGGGTTTAAATAAATGCTTTGGTTAAGGGCGGTGTAGAAATCCTATTGGATTTCTAGGTAAAGCCAAATTTTTATGGTTCGTCCGATGTGTTCAATATTGTATGCTAGTGCTTTGATTGTCACAGTTTTTT
>DYDN01000072.1 GCA_020717885.1 Candidatus Forterrea sp. | reverse complement strand
ATTAGGCGCCGAGCGAGATACTGCGAGTCACAAAAGACTCGCAGAGGAGCGAAGGCGCAGTGGGGTCATAGGGGCGAAGCCCCTATCTCATTTTAAAGGAGGGACTGCTTTACAAAAAACTATTCTTCACCACTCAAGACTCAGCGAAGACATCGACTTTACCATAACAACCGATGTAAAAAAAATTGATTCAGAAATAGTGAAAATACTCGAAAAGTCAAAAATGTTTGATTCAATAACTCATGATAAAAATGTCACTAAGTTTATCCGAATAGTTGTGCCCTATAACTTATTTGGGGAAATAAAAGGAACAGTATTTATTGACTTAAATGAAAAAGCCACTCTTTCACGCCCACCAGAAAACAAAGCCATTGAACATTTTTATGAAAAGCAAATACCAAAGTTTTCAACAAACCTGCTCGCAGAAGAAGAACTTATAGCAGAGAAACTAAGGGCGGGAATAACACGAAACAAACCACGTGACCACTTTGACATATATCAAATAATTAAAACAGGCCACCAAATCAATTACAAACTTACTGAAGAAAAATGTAAAAGCGCAGGTGCAGAATTTTCAATCCCAAGGTTATTTAACAAAGCAAATACACTAAAAAACAGGTGGGATACTGATATGGTCCCGCTACTTGCCGAAGAGATAGATTTCATCATCGTAATACGCTTCCTAGCAAAATACTTTAACCTTAAACAAGAAAAAGAAAAAGTAAAAAAGACAAAGAAATAACCTTCTTTTGCAAGGGCCCAGATGTGTAACACAATTTTTTGATATACTTGCCCTTTATTTACAGAAAAACAAAACAAAGGGTAAACATAACCTTAATTTTTCATATTAATGAACTCATTTTTATTGGTGGCTTTTGTGTTATTTGTTGCTGAGGCTAAATGTCACAAAGAAGTTTCCTTTGCGAATTACTCCCTATTTTTTGAGCTTGATTAATCCCCAAGACAAAAATGCCTCCTTAGAGATAAATTTTAGACAGCTTCTTTGGAAACATGGGCTAAAAGGATATAGGATACATTACAAACTTCCCGGAAAGCCAGACATCGTTTTTGTTTCAAGAAAAATAGCGCCTAATTTAACTTTTTTCTTACTCAAGCACGGCTTTTATCCTTCTTACACCAGCAGCAACAGCTTCCTGTTTTTGTATTTTGAATTTTCCAAGTTCGCCAGTGTTTTTTACATGCGGTCCGCCGCAAATTTCTTTTGAAAATATTTTATTTCCTTTTGAAATAGTATAAACTTTTACTTTTTCCCCGTACTTTGAATCAAATACTCCGTGCGCGCCGGATTTTTTTGCCTCTTCAACACTCATTATTTCCATTTTCACGTCCGCCTCTGCATTAATTGCCTCATTAACCCACGACTCAACTTTTTTTACTTGTTCATCAGTTAATTTCTCATCAGCATTAAAATCAAATCGTAGCCGCTCAGCAGTAATATTTGCGCCTTTTTGTGAGGTATTCGGATTCACTATTTGCCTTAGCGCCTCATTAAGTAAATGCGTTGCTGTATGAAGCTTTGTTGTCTCAACGCTATTATCCAAAAGTCCGCCCTTGAATTTTTGTTCAGCACCTTTGCGGGAAAGTGCTTGGTGTTGTTTTAGTAATTCATCAAATCCTTTTGTGTCAACACTAAATCCTTTTTCTTTGCACATCTCAATTGTCATTTCTAGTGGAAAACCATAACTTTGGAATAAATCAAATACGCCTTTTGCATTAAGTTCTTTTTTAGGTGACTTGTCCAAGAAAGTGAGTTTCCTCTCAAGCACTTTTGTCCCATTTTCAAGCGCAACCGAAAATTTTTCCTCTTCTTTTTCAAGTTCATTAAAAACACGCGCTTTATTTCTCTCAACCTCGCCATAAACCGAACCCATTACTTTCACAATTACTTCCGCAACCTCTTTGCAAAATGCCCCCTCAATCTTTAGGAGCCTTGCGTGTCTTATGCTTCTCCGAATAAATCTTCTTAATACATACCCCTGATCAACATTACTCGGATCAATTCCTTTGTTGTCGCCAAGAATCATAACCGCTGCGCGCAAGTGATCAGTAATTATTCTTACACTTCGCAGTTCCTCCGCACCCACTTTTCCATTTTTCCTTCCCGCTAATTCCAAAACTTTTTCAAAAATTGGTTTTAGCATATCCATCTCATAAACATTATTGTTTCCATTGAGCACAGCAACGGTTCTTTCAACACCCATCCCAGTATCTATGTTTTTTTGTTTTCCTTCTTCACACACCCCTTTCTCGTTTTTATTATACTGCATCAAGACATCATTCCAAATCTCGCAAAAAGTTCCTTCCTTATTATATTTCTCAAACTCGGGCGTGCTTTTTTCCTGAATATCTCTAACATGATAAAACATTTCCGTATCAGGTCCGCAAGGGCCGGTTTGCCCAGCAGGCCCCCACCAATTATCTGCTTTTTGCAAAAAGTGAATTCGGTTTTTTGGAACACCCGCTTTTTCCCAAGCTCCCGCAGCTTCTAAATCCTTTGGAGCATCCGCGTCGCCTGCAAAACAAGTAACACTTAATCTCTCAGAAGGAATTGCTAAATATTTCTTTTCGGTAAGAAATTCATAACTAAACGCAACCATTTCTTTTTTGAAATAATCTCCCAAGGACCAATTCCCAAGCATTTCAAAAAAACTTAAATGCCACGAATCCCCCACATCATCAATGTCCCCAGTGCGAATACATTTTTGCACATTATACAATCGCCTGCCCAATGGATGAGGCTCACCTAAAAGATAAGGTACGAGTGGATGCATTCCTGCTGTTGTAAAAAGTACGGTCGGGTCATTTTCAGGAATAAGTGAAGCACTAGGAATAAGCGCGTGCCCCTTTGATTTAAAAAAATCAAAGTACTTTTGGCGGAGTTGTTTGCTTGTAATCATTTAATTCACTTAACAAAAGTAAAAGGGCAAGTATTTTTAAGTTAATTCAGAGGTACGTCACGAGAATAATTTGTATTGGCAGTGATTAGTAAGCCACTTTCTGTTTTCCCTTTAACGACGAGACGTTGCAAAACCTTGCGGTTTTGCGACGTGTTGCAAACACAAGTGTTTGCCACAAAGCTCGTCTAGGGCCAGCATTAACCTAAGCCTCTTTCGAGTTGCACCACTCCCGCACGTTTCATCCCACTAAAGGGTACGTTGCAAAACCTTACGGTTTTGCGACGCCCGCAAACCTTTCGGTTTGCTTGGTCGTTTCTGTTCAGGAGCCCATCCTCTCGGATTTTTCCACAAAGCCTTTTGAGGGGCTCTGCTTTTCGGGATTGCTCTTGCGAGCAAGGTGAGCGGACTTTCCTCAGCAACCCCTGCGGGGCGCCGTTAGCCGGTCAACCACTACCATAAGTATTGCTCCAAATGAAGTTTATAAATGTGGGGGGTTTGGAAATTTTTGGAGTAATTAAAAGAAGTAGAAATGTTTTTGGTGATTAATTATTGCATCGCCTGCTGGAGAATTTCCTTTATCTCCTCCATCGCTTCGCCAAGTTCACGTTTATCAATCATTATTGCTTTGCGCCCGCCGAGTGCGCCGCCCTTGAGCCTCATTATTATTGATTTTAGCCTCGGGCTTTTTGCAAGCAATTGCCTTAACTGCTCCGCACTAATTTGTGAAATGGCTTCATGCCCGAGCGCCTTGGCAATTTCTCCGGCAAGAATTTTACCCATCGAGGATTCCACCTCAAGTGAAATTATGTTGTGAATTTTTTCTGTCGCTTCCATTAATTGTTTCTTTGAATCAGCTTCATGGGTTTTTCTAGCATTCACATGCTCAAATTCCATTGCTTCAACCTCTGCATTTCTTTCCCTAGTTCGCATTTTATCAAAAAGTAACCGCTCCTCCTCAAATTGTTCCATTGTCATTCCTCGTCTCTGCGCAGCTATGCTGTGTTTCTTCAATATCTCGGCAACGTTTTTGCCTGCGCCACGCATCGCAGAGGGATTGAATAAACTTTGCCTTGCCCGTGAAAGAACACCACGGGAAGCGGGATTTCTTCTCAATAGAGGCATAACAGATTAACGCTTCGGGGATTTATTAAGTATTTGGTGGCGCGTATTTGCTAACTGATTGGGCTATTTTTGCTTATTTTGCTCGATAGATAGCTTTAAATGTTTAATGTAGTTATATTA
>DYDN01000071.1 GCA_020717885.1 Candidatus Forterrea sp. | reverse complement strand
AGCCATAATATAACTACATTAAACATTTAAAGCTATCTATCGAGCAAAATAAGCAAAAATAGCCCAATCAGTTAGCAAATACCCCTGCGTCCAAAAGTCCAAAAAAAGGAAAAGTCAAGGTTTAAAAAAACACCGACCGACCTTTACTTTAACGCGTTGCAAAGCAACTAATCTTGGATGCGGGCTCGTAGCCTAGCGGTTATGGCACGACCCTTACAAGGTCGGGGTCGTCGGTTCGAATCCGACCGGGCCCATCCTATTGAACTGAAGATGATGCTTTTTATTGGAGAACCCAATTTCTTGCATCCATTTCAAAGTCTGGTTTTTTCCATTCATTTCAAGTATGTAAGTAGTTATAACTTTCCCAAATCTCTCATCAAACTGGTTTTTTACACAAGAAATAGGTCTAAACCCTAGTTTTATCAAAAGTAGTTTGGCGTCTTCAATAAACAAAAAACTAATTGAAGTTAACTGCAATACAGGATAAAGCCCGTTTGGGCGATTCTTCATAGTAAGTGAGAAGTCACTATCCGCGACTCCTCTTAAAAATGCTTTTTGAATTTCTTTACCTGAATCCCTAATACATTTTGGAACTCGCAGGTTTTTCTTCTTTCCAATCGGAAGCCCGAGATACGCATAAAACTTAAGCAATTTTTTTGAGGGAAACCGGGCTTCAATTGAATTACTGCGCGGGTCTTTTCGATAATTAACATTTAGGTTAAACAATTTCTTTTTCCGCGGAATTAACACATTCACAAAATAATCTAAATCCATTCTACTATCTCCAGAATAACTAAATCGATATTTCTTTCCCCAGCCATTTGACTCAATGCTCATGTGCCCATCGCCAGCATGAAAGCCCATATCTTCAGCTAAAAGGACAGACATTGATATTGGAGTGCATATTTTCCTCAAAACATCTGTTGTGGAGCCGTCAAAATCAGGAAACATTAATATAAACAATTTTCTTAAGTTAAAACCTTTTTGGAAGTTCCATGCCGGTAGCCCAAAAAGCCCCACTAAACTATTTTTATATGAGAAAAGCATTCTTATTGCATGAGAAAAATCCTTTTTGCCCTCTTATTATTACTAATATTGTGCGCAACAGCTTATGCTGAGGAAATCATTTACCCAACAACAGTTGGGAAACTTGATGCGCAAGTAAGAATGTATGGGAATGGAACTATTTTGGGCCTTGAAAAAGGTGAGCAGGCAAAATTTCAAACACTAACATTTCAGGAAAGCGAATTTCAAAAAGTGCAAGTTGTAACAGAGGCCCTTTACATTAACGGGGACACTATTTACCCAACACACATTGTTGATGAATTTGGGAACAGATATGTTGTTTTTAGTATCCCACAGAATGGGGACTTTAATTATGAAATAATCGCGGACATACAAATAAGTTCGCTTATACGGGAAGTGAGAGATTATAACTGCGGGGAAGTCGAAAAGGCAGCCCAAATGTATCTATTACCAAGCGAAAAAATTGAGAGTACCTCGGCCGAAATAATTACTGCTGAAAAAAACAAGCTCTACTCAAACAGCTTTTCTGATTCATTAAACAAAACAATAATTTGGGTGAACGATTATGTCGAGTATGCACAAGGAAAGGACTTCACTAAATATTATTTGCTGCAAAAATCAGCAATGGAAACACTTTTGGAAAAGAAGGGCGTATGTGATGAATTCTCAAACCTTGCAGCAGGACTACTCCGCGCAAAAGGATTTGCTACAAAAATAGCTACGGGAATAACTTTTGACGGGAAGGACTGGGGAAACCACGCATGGATAGAAATTTATCACGACAAAATGGGAACATGGATACCAAGCGATCCAACATTCCGCGAATCAGGGTTTGTTGATGCAATGCACATCAAAATCGGTTCATTCACTGATGTGTCCCTCTCGCTTGCAAAAGCATTCTTCCCACAAAAAGCAAGCGTAACATTTTACACCCAAACAATACCTGATGTAAAAATAAGAAACAAAGAGTACTTTGATCAAGTTAAGATAGAGGCGCCTACAGCAGAACTTAAAACAATGCAGTGGAATGATGTAAATGTAAAAATAACTAACCTAACAAACAGGACTATGATTGTTCCTCTAAAAATACAAACTACTACCAACAATAACAAAATAGACACAGTGGCTTGTGTTGGAGAAAAAGCAAATCAATGCTTAATAGTTGAGGAAGCAAAACAATCCATAATGCTTGCGCCAAAAGAAATTAAGTCCGTAACTTTTTGGCTATACCCAAACATCTCGCTTGATGCGCAGCACTACATACAAACAAATCTCACATACTATTCTCTAAGCGAACCAGCAACACAAAGCGCAAAGATACTTAAAGGGGTTTACGGCACAACAGGCAAATTTGTGATTAATGATGTCACCCCAATCGCACATGAAAAACAATTACTAATACAAATACAAATAACAAACTTCTTCCCCGAGGATAAGCGAATCTCCATAAGCATAAAGAGTGATTCAGTGGATATTAATGGTGAAGAAATGATTTCAAGTTTTACGAGCAAAACAATAACCCGCAAAATTGATAATTATGATGACGATGCATACTACTTGAAAATAATTACCCCAACAAGCACACTAACCCAAACAATTGTTCCTGAAAAACAAAAAATGATTATTGTGCCAACAGACAAGAATGTTACACAAATAACTGGCAATAAACCTGTGGTAAACCAAATAATTGATGTTAATAAAGAGGGAAATCTTGCAAACCAATTAGTTGCAAACCCAATCATAATCATAATAGTGGCACTAGCAGGAGTTGCCATAATGCTCTTTATTTTATTCTGGGTGAATAAGAGATACGTCTGATGCATCTTGTTTGGAAGCAGAAAAGCAAGTTTTTAAACAATACCAAAACGTGATTAGTTAGGAAGGTTGCGATCGTTGTCTAGTGGTTATGATTCGTCCTTGCCACTGCCCCTTTCTTTTGGAAAAAGAAAGGTGTAAGTTGCCCCAAAGAAAACTTGGTGCAATACAGTAACTAGGACGGGGCCCGGGTTCAATTCCCGGCGGTCGCATAATCATATTTCTTAGAACTAGTTAGACTAACTATCTTCTTCTTTTCTCATTGCAAAACCTTGGTTTTGCTATGCCCGCGAACGCTTCGTTCGCTTGGTCTTCGCAAGTTTCCTAACTGGTGCCTTGTGTTTAGCTACTTTGTGTTTTGGGTGAAGAACTTTGTGAGAAAGTATTCTTCTGATTCTGTGTGAAGCAACTTTATGCGAGGAGAGCTGGGTGAACACTTCAATTATTGAATAATGATACGCAATCAAAGTTGGTCCGAGCGCAAAAATAACTGCAGCCTTAAACCCAAGTGAGAGCGCAATTGGATTAATGAAGAAATAACTAAGCACAAGCGAAGCGAGTACCCAAAGGCAAATGGAAATAAAGGAAAACAAAATCCCTGCAAGAACAACACTAAGGCATATTGAGGAGAGGGCGTGATAGAAATTGTGTTTTGTTAATTCAGCAGCTTCTTTAACAGCATTAACTGGGGAAATATCTTTTGAGCAAAAAACGCTTGTTGAGAAAAATACCCTCACTGCATTATAAACCATAACAATAAAGTAGGCCACAAGCGAGAGGTTAAATAAATCTAGGATAAATGGGGAACCTGATGCTATATAATAGTAGAAAATGAAAAGAGAAAAAACAATTAATAGTAATTGAATTGCCCTAAATCCCTTGTAAATACTCCAAATTAGAACATAAAACAATTCAACAAAAACAAGCGCAACAAGATTTACTAGCCCCCATAATGAAATCCCCTTACACCCCGAGTGTTTATTCATAAGGCACCCCTGAATAAGAACACTCACCCCCACAATTACTGCTAAATATAATACATCATACAACGCAATTACTAGTGGCAGTGTTGCGCTCGGGTATAACCCCTTATCAATCACTTCAGGCAAAAACACTAGAACTGGGAGAGCAATCCAAAAGAAAATCAAGAACCACGTCACTTTCTTCATTGAAACCCAAGAAACGGCAGAAGAAACAACTCTTGCGTAATTCATGCCAAAAAGAAGGGATTTCTTGTTTAAAAATATTGCCTTTTGGGGGGCGGTGTAGAAATCCTATTGGATTTCTAGGTAAAGCCAAATTTTTATGATTCGTCCGATGTGTTCAATATTGTATGCTAGTGCTTTGATTGTCACAGTTTTTT
>DYDN01000070.1 GCA_020717885.1 Candidatus Forterrea sp. | reverse complement strand
GTAGCCATAATATAACTACATTAAACATTTAAAGCTATCTATCGAGCAAAATAAGCAAAAATAGCCCAATCAGTTAGCAAATACATTTTGAAGAAAAGCTAATAAACGAGAACAACCAACTAAAACCAAGAGAGGACATTAAATCAGGACAACACACTTTCGTTTTGCCGCTTTACTAGTTTTGTGGCATTTTTAGCTTGGATTAAACTATTTGTTTGCATCCGCTTGTGCTTGTCCTGTTTGTGTCACTGTATTTGCAGTGTTTTTCACAAATAACGCAACAACTGTAACTATCGCTACAGCTCCCACGATTATTAATAAGTATTCAACATTTACTTGTGCTCGTTCTTCCATAAACCCTTCACTCCGTTCGTGTTTATGTCGCCCGGAATCCCTCTTGGGATTCCTTGGTTCCATATAAACTTTAAACTACAATGCACCCGCTACCATTCCTTTTACCACGAAACTTGATACGTGGTAGGAGATGAATGCTAGTACTAGTAGGAGTGGGATATATATAATGCTTTTGTTGAGTTTGCCTTCGCGGATAAATGCCATCATGGTTCCTGAGCCAAGTACGGTTATTATGATGTACATTTGGATGAGTGTGAGGATAAAGTTGCTTGATTGCTGTGCCGCTGGCAATAGTTCAGCAGATATTGTGTCGGAAGTGAATCTTGAGAATGCGCTTAATACAGAGTTTATTTCTCCAAATATGAGCGGGGCAATTATTCCTCCCGCGGCGATTAGGAACATGAATTGCATTGTGGTATTTGATTTTCTCTCATCTTTTAGTCTTGTGAAATCTTTTACATCATCAGCAATATCATCAAGGATATCAGCAAGGCTTGCACCGGTTTTTATTGAGTCAAGCACTATTGTTATTGTTCTTTTTACTAGTCTTGAATCTATTCTTGCGGCAAATCCGTTGAGTGCGCTTTCAAGGTTCTCTCCATCCTCAAGTCTGCGTAGAGCAAGACTCATTTCTTCTGAGAGTCTGCCATATTCAGATTCAACTACTTCTCTTAGTGCTCCTTCATAAGTATCCCCGGCTTTTAGTGTATCCGCCATTTGTTTTAGTGCATCACTAAAGTTCTTCTCAATGTTTTCTACAATTGATTCTTTTCTCATATATGGGTATCCGATTGTAATTACGAGTGCGGCTATTGTGAATGCTGCGGGGATTAGGGTTAGTTCTGGGATTATTAGGGCGCTTAGGAGGGAAGAGATGAGTGCTACTGCCACTGAGACTCCTAGTGAAATTAGAATCCACGTGGGTGCGTTTATTTTCATTTGGGAGAATTCCACCCATTGTGTATACTTTTCAATTATTTGCTGTGTTTCCATTTCATCACATCTTTGGCTGTGCCATGTATACCATTGCGTTCATTAGTATGAACAAAATTGGCATTATTACTAAATAAAATAATAACATTACTTCGGGGGTTAGTGGAACCGCTTTGAAGAGTGATTCTCCTGAAACACCAAGGGGAGAATTTCTTATTGCCCCAAGTATCATTATTGCAACAGGAAGAACAATTCCGATGAAAATAAATATTACTGCAAAGAAGTTCATTTGCTGTGCGAAAGTGTTTATTCTGTTTTTCAAATCGTCCGATACTTCATCCGCGATTTCATTCATAATGTTTGAGAGGTTTCCTCCGATTCTCATTGCTCTTATTATGTGTGTGAGCGCGGTCTTTAGCGGTCTGCTTTGTGTTCTTAGTGCCATGTGTTTTAGTGCAACACTAGTATCAGTTCCTTCTTCTATTTCATTTATTGTTCGCGCGAATTCTTCGCTTAGTAATCCATAATCAGCGCTAGCGAGTGCTTGTATTGCTTTGTATAGCCCAATTCCTGCTTTTAATTCAGTTGCCATATGTCTTAGTGCGAAAGGCAATTCGATTGAACATGCTGCTCCGCGTGAGTTGGCTTTTTGTTTTGGGATATAGGATACAACTACTACTGCAGCACCCCCTCCAACTAATGCAAATGCAATTGGAAGTAGCGGTGCGAGTACGATTTGTCCTGTTGTTACTGCCATCATTGTGCCGATAAATAATCCAACAACAAATCCTAGGAGCGCGCCCACTAGTCCTGCGGCGCTTGTTAGTGCTAGGTATTGATTTGCGGAGTATGGCATATCTGCGGAGTAAAGATAGTATCCAATTTCATCGCTGAAAGGCATTTTTTTGAGTATTTCTTGTAGTGGTTTTAGGATTGATTTTGCTTTTAGGTATAATCCCCCGAGTTGTTGGGCAAATCCTGAGTTAAATGCTTCAAGGTCTTCTCTTGAATCAATATCCGAGCGGGAGTAAGTGTCCTCCGCAATTATTCCCCGTAGTTCCTTTAGGCTTCCGCTCACTTCATCAAATTGCGTGCCTTCCTCTCGGTACTTTTTCTTCATCGTTTCAACGATTTTATCTACTTCTACTTGGTCTATTTTAAATTCTTCAGCCAACTTTTCACCAATTATTTTTTCACTTAAATTTTCCGCTAAACGTCACTAATATTCTTCTTTTTCCTAAAAAATTAAATATTAATTACTTCCAATTACTGCTTTGTCAATTAAATATTGTTTTGCTCTCTCTGATACTTCCCCGATTGTTCTTATATTTTCACTTACAAGTCTTTCAAGGAATATTTTTCTTGTTCTTAATTCTGCCTCAATATTTTCTTTTGAGGTGCCCGTAAAATTTTGGAGCATTTTTAGGTATTTGCTATCTACAAGTGTTCTTTCAATTACATCGCGTGCGGGGTCACGCTGGAAGATTGTTTGTGTCCTTGGTTTTCCGTCCATTGCGCCGTATACTTCCGCAATCTCGCTTATCCTTCTAATGGTTCCTTTTTTTCTATCATAAAAGCGGTGTTCAACAATTATCAAATCAAGCCCTGAGAGCATAATGTTTGGAACATTCATTGGGGGAGAGGTTACACGAATAATTGTTTCTTCTGGAGAATTTGCGTGCACTGTGCCTAAACATCCATCATGCCCAGTATTTAGCGCTGTGAAGAGTGTGAAGGCTTCTTCGTGTCTAATTTCCCCGACAATTATTCTATCCGGTCTCATTCTTAATGCGTTTTTTGTGAGTACATCCATTTTGAGTTCTCCTGTTCCCTCAAGTCCAGGAGGGCGCGCTTCAAGCCTTATCCAGTGTTTTATTGGCAAATTAAGTTCCGCAGTGTCTTCAATTGTAATTACTCTTTCTCTGTCAGAAACAAATGAGGCGAGTACATTCAAAAGAGTTGTTTTTCCCGAGCCAGTTCCTCCGGAAATTAATATGTTCGCGGGTTTTGTTCCGAGGCCATCAGAGCACATCCAAAGAAATGCTGCCGCTTCGCTGCTTAGTGTTTCCATTCGAATAAGATCGACCATTGAGTATGGGTCTTCACGGAATTTTCGGATTGTGAGTGTTCCTCCGGAGATTGATGCGGGGGGGATTGTTGCGTTAACACGGCTCCCGTCTGTTAGGCGCGCATCAAGTAGAGGCGCTGATACATCCACTCTTCTTCCGATTTCTCTTGCGATTTTATTTACAAGATCCTCAATTTCCTGTTCAGAAAAAAATTCTATGTTTGTTGTCATCATTTCAAATTCTCTGTGGAAAACATAAACAGGTTTTTTTGGCCCCACAACCATTATTTCTTCTAAATTATCATCCTTAATTAGGTCATCAATTACCCCATATCCAACCATTTCGCGTACAACCGCTTCTGCATAAAAGTTTGTTCTGCTCTCGGGGATTTTCATGCTCGGGTTGTTTTTGATTATTTCCATTATTCTTTGTTTGTAAACAATTCTTCTCTCTTCAGGGTTGCGTATTTTGTATGGTGCGATGCTGATGAGTCTTGTTGTTGCTTCTTTTAGTGTATTAATTATTTTTCTTTCCGCAGCGGTTGGTCTTGTTGCGGGTACAAAGTAATAAGCAAGTGGTTTACCTGGTATTCTATAAATTTTTGTTTTGCCGTAGCTTTTAAGTTCAATTTTTCTGCTCTCATCAAGCTCTTTTTCTATTTGTGTCTTTTCTTCAGGGGTGCTCTCTTCCTCCATTTCCTGTACTTGTGTAATTGGTTTCATATCCTTTGTTTTTACTTCCTGTGCGATTTGCTCTTCCTTTTGCTCAGGCTTTGGTGCTTCCTCGGGGGCTTTGGCGGCTTTTGCTGCCCCAATAATCTCGTCCAAATAATCAGTTGGCATGCTAAAAATAGGATTTAGGATTATTTAAGGGTTGCTTTTAGGGGGCTTTGTTGAAAGTCCGTGTTTTTGTTTGTAAAGGGGCTTTTTTATGCCCCAATAGTGTTTAGGTTATTGGGGTTTGGAGAACCAATTGAGGTGGTTTCCTGATGAATTGTAAGTTGGTTAGGAAAGTTAAAGTTTTGCTCAAGCGAGCTAAGATGCCTGATTTTTTGCATCAGTTTGGTCCAAAGTGGTTTCCACTTTGGATG
>DYDN01000069.1 GCA_020717885.1 Candidatus Forterrea sp. | reverse complement strand
ACAATCAAAGCACTAGCATACAATATTGAACACATCGGACGAATCATAAAAATTTGGCTTTACCTAGAAATCCAATAGGATTTCTACACCGCCTACACCGCCCAAATCTTTTTATTAACCAAAACCCTAAAACTATGCATGTCACTATCAGATCCTGATGAAGATTACACTGAACTTGCTGGCGGGAAGAAGGGAAGAGTAAGTCAAGCAGCAAGCGGAATGAAAAAATATGCTATCGTGCTAGTACTTGGCATCGTTATTGGATTATTCTTGCAATTCTACTTCATAAGCCCCATAATATCAAGCGCGGAGGCGAGCACCTGCAAGGACTGCACATTAAGCAAGCTATTACTCAACAAAGAAAATGAGTGCTTATACAAACTATTGCCTGATATAAAAACCGCTTCGCAGCAGTGCGGAACAATCGCATACAATGAACAGCGGCGGCAGCGGCAAGCACAAAAAAAGACTTTAATGAAGAAGCGGCTTAACTAATCCAAATTCTTTTCTAAAGTGGTTTTGATATTCTCCACAAGTATTTGAAGTATTTTCTGTAGCTCTCCGCGAGATCCTTATCCTCAATCACAAATGCGACAGGATTATCACCATAAACAACACAAGAAAAGAAAAATTAGCTCGCTCTCATCCGCACCTTAAAAGGCGCAGATTTCCCGCTCGACTAGATAAAATCAAAAATCAGGCGGTTCTTTTTTGTACTTCTTCCCGCATCATTGCCTTTCATAATTTCAGGGGTAAGAATCGAAATAGCCATGGCTTTCATAATAGTATTTGTGTCAGAACTCGCGGGAGCCTCATCAGGATTAGGCTTTTTTATTTCAAACGCACAAATAACTTATCGAATAGATAACTTACTCGCTGGGCTTATCGCGCTTGGATTACTTGCGGCTCTTACTGACCAAATTTTTGTTTCAGCAACAAAATATCTTTTCCCATGGGTGATTCGAAATGAGAGCTAATTCGGTTGAAATTGAACACTTAAACGTGGCTTATGGAACACATGCCGTGCTTGAAAATGCCTCTTTAGAAGTAAAAAAAAGGAGAGTTCTTAGCGGTTGTTGGAAAAAGTGGAACGGGAAAAACAACCTTACTAAACGCAATCGCGGGGTTTGTTAATTACAGCGGGCTCATTTGGGCTCCAAGAAAGATTGGCTTCTTGTTCCAAACATACTCTTTGTTCCCTTGGTTGAGTGTTAAAGGAAATATTTCTGTCGGAGCGTCAAGTAAAAACAAAAAAGAGCACTTGGGGCGAATAATTAAAACAATCGGGCTAGCAGGAAAGGAAAACGCGTATCCTTCGCAGCTTTCCGGCGGGCAGCAGCAAAGAGTGGCTTTTGCTAGAGCGTTAGCAACAGAACCAGAGCTGCTACTTCTTGATGAACCATTTGGGGGCCTTGATTATTACACAAAAATAAGCATGCAAGAATGGCTCAATTCAATACTTGTAATGGAAAAAACAACTGTCATACTTGTTACACATGATATTGATGAGGCAATTTTTCTCTCTGACAGGATAATAGTAACAAAAAATCGTTCATTCACTGAAGAAATACTTATTCCGTTTAAGAGGCCAAGAAATCAGGAAATAAAATACTCTAAAAGGTTTCAGCTGCTGAAGAAAAAAATACTAAAAGCGGTTGAATAGTTCCAGCATTCGATTTGGCAATCGTCGTATTCTTGTAAAGGTTTTTAAGGCATCAAAGAAAAGCATCTTTTCATGAGCAAAAGAAAACAAAAACCAACCACTCAAAAACCTGGACATGCTTTAAGTGGACCAAAAAAAAGGAAAGGGAATAGCGAACCAAAACTAATTGCTTTCATTGCCGCTCTCGCGCTTCTGCTTTTGCTTGTTGCGGGTTGCACAGAAATGACTAGAACTCAGAAGAATTTGTGTTACTCTCTTGCAAGCAAGAGTTACGCCTATGTCCCCGTGTGTGAAACTGAGAAGAGTTGTTATGAAAAAGTTATCCCCTTATTCAAAACTTCCTTAAGCGCGGAGGTTGAGAGCCAATTATACGGGGTAAAAAATCATGTCGCAAGGAGCTGGTTCTTTTATAATCTTGCAGTTAAAGAAACAAAAAAAATCGCTGAGGCTTGTAAAGCAGGTAATTCTTCAAGCCTTGCCGGGGCAATTAACCAAACACAGTTTTACATGGATGAATCTTTTCTTGAGCTTGACGAGGGGATGAAAGAAAGTTTTAACGTAATTACAGCGGAGGAGAGTCACCTTAGCGGGCAGAAAGTGGATTTGATTAAGGAAGAAACACTATATGATTCATTAATTGAATTAAGACAAATAGTGGCTGAACTTAATGGCGGGCCAACTAATTCAGGGAGTTATGTTTCTTACTACTCACTAAAAGCTAATGAATTTGCTAACTCTGCGGCGAGTAAGGGTTTCACGGAATTAGTAGAAAAGAAACCGTTTTGGCTTGAAGCGTTCAGCTATGTGGGGGGAACAATCCTTCAGCAAACGGGCGCCGGGAAAGAAAGCTCATTTGCATTCATTTGGCCAATATTTGATAATGCTATTTCAGGGCTTGAAAATGTTTTCTATACAAAACAAGGAATATTAACGCTCCAAAAGTTTCCAATAAACGAGTTCATGAAACTCTACTCAAGTCTTGGAGGAAATGACTTCTCAGCATTAAAAAAATTTGCGGATCTTGAGAATCGGTTGAGCATAAACCAAAAATCCGCAAGTACTCAACAAAAAATTATTTGGGAATTAGTAAGAGCAGAACAAACAAAAATAGAATTACAGCTCACAAAGCTAAACACTAACTCAGGATTTGATTTGCTGGCTAAAGAAATTTTGGGTACAGAGATAGCTAGCGCGCTTGAACTAGAAGAAAAGTATCTTATCGGGAACAAAACTCTTGTTCTTTTACGTGAAAGAAAGGCAAAAAATGAACTCCCTTTGGGGGAGGAACTATCAGAAATCAAAAAAATTCTTTCAACATTCCAAGAAGTGTCCAAGTATTTGGGTTACGGTGAAGATGAATACATACAAAAACTAGGGCACGCTTGCGATAAGGCCGTTAATGATTTTAAGGACGAGGACTTTTCACTAGAGAACGCAAATTTCACAGCCCTGCTTGAAGACACAAAATATTATGCCTCAAAAACACTCACAACTAGCGGCGAGACAAAGCTTGAGTACTGCACAAAGTTTTGGGAAAGTAAAAAACAAATCGAGTTAGTAAAAAACGATCTTGTTTTGCTAGAGTCACAAAAAAAAGATGCGGCTAAAGAATGTTTTGCATATTTAGACAAAGTGTTTCAATACGCGGAGCTTTATGAACTTAAAGAAAAGTATTTAGAGCTAAAAAAGGTTGAGGTCACAAGCGAAACCTTGAGTGATTTTGTCAAAATGTGTGAAGAAATAAAGAGCCAGACAGAAAACGAACTGCACGAAACAAAGAACGCACAAGATATCCTTCAAAATTATGCTGCGCTAAAGGATAATGCGCAAAAATTAGCACGAATTAACTCAAGTACTCTCAATAATGAATTTGACACAGAGATAAAAGCACTGCTTAATAGAATTGAACAATACAATAAGTATTTTGATACGCAAGGAAATGTGTTGTTTAATGAATTTTTGCCAATCCAAAATGAATTAAACGCCTCAATAAACAAAACACTCTCTGACTCAGAAGCGCTACTAGAGGAAAGTAGTATTTTGCTTGTAAAAGAAAATTATCAAGTTATTTATCTAAATCAAAACGAAATAAAGATGGGGGCTGATGCAAACATTGATGCAAAACTTAGCCTAAACAACCGCTGGAATGAAATAGGAAAAATGTTTTTTATTGATGTGAATGTTTATGGGGCACGACTACTCGCCGGCACTAATTGTCTTGGAGAAGTTTTTGAGATTGAAAAAGGAAGGACAAGATTTTTGTTTAATTGCCTTCCAAAAGGAATTACCGAGATTGAATTTAGTGCAATTGAACACGTTTCTACTTTAGAAGCAGATGAATTTATTTTTGTATCAAATGAAGATAGCGTACTAAAACGAACAATTTCCACAAATAACTCTGGCGAGCTTTCACGCGTTTTAGTGGAAACTAAAAATCCGTTTGGTGCATTCAAAGCCGTCGCTCTTGTATTGGGTAAGGAAACAACAATACTTAGCGGCAAAAACGGGATAATTGAAATTGTTGCCGAGCCGTTACCAAAAAACGCAAAAATTGAAGTATACTTTTACTTGCATGGAGTTGTTTTGGTAGAAATGTTCCCAGAAAACACGAATATTGGTTTAGAAGAAAGCCGTTTACATTATTCAATAAAAGCAACAAATAATTTTGATGATGAATTAACTGCTTCTTTGTTTTTTAATACCCCAACTAATTTTTTAACAAAAGATTTGTTAGTTTCGGATGACACTGGGAAAATACTTGCCCCAGAGGGGCTTTGTTGAAAGTCTTTGTTTTTAGGGGAGAATTTTGTTGCCTTAAAAAA
>DYDN01000068.1 GCA_020717885.1 Candidatus Forterrea sp. | reverse complement strand
CAAAGTGGAAACCACTTTGGACCAAACTGATGCAAAAAATCAGGCATCTTAGCTCGCTTGAGCAAAACTTTAACTTTCCTAACCAACTTACAATTCATCAGGAAACCACCTCAATTGGTTCACCCAACCCCAATAACCTAAACACTATTGGGGCATAAAAAAGCCCCTTTACAAACAAAAACACGGACTTTCAACAAAGCCAGTGTAACCTTAAACTATAATAACTACTTTGCGCCATGTGTAATGCATGGCAGTTTCTTCTTCACAATTGGTAACTCGGCTTAGAAAGAAAAATGTGCTTCTTCTTTGTCACGAGAACGCTGACCTTGATTCGTTTTGCTCCGCCGCAATGATGCAAAGATTTTTGGAAAAGAAAAAGATTAACGCATTTGTTGGTGTACCTTCTCATATTAACGAACATGCCCAAAGTCTGGCGCTTCGTGAAAAGATTTCGTTTTATCTTAATCCCAATCTTCCTGTTTTTAATGCTGTGATTTTGTTTGATTTTAATCATCTTGAGCAAATGGGGGGGCTTGGGAAAAGCTTTGAAGCGCTGATGAAGTGCAATTGCTTTGAAGTATTTGCGTTTGATCATCATGTCCCAGAGAAGGGGGGCATTGTTCATGGAAATAATGCAATAATTAGCGATAAGTGTGTTTCAACCACCCAACTTGTTCGCAATTTCCTGGACATATTTAAAAATAGCGAGGTAGATTTTTTGAATTGCCTTGGCATTATGGAGGACACGGGGCACTTTTTAGTGGGTGACACAGAGAGCTTTGCTTCTTTTGCCAGTTCACTTAAACACTCAGGCCGCTCTTTTGCAGAAGTCCTTGCTTTTACAAAACACAATTTGAAAGAGGATGAGAGGATTGCTTTTCTTAAAGCCGCTCAACGCGCGCAAATTTTGAAATTTAATAGCACCATCGTTGTGGTGAGTGAACTTTCGTTTTACCAAGGCCCAGCCGCCTCAAAGCTGTTGGATTTTGGGGCGCATATTGCAATTGTAGTGGGGCAGGAGAAAAATGAGTTAACTGTTCTCTCAGCGAGAGCAGATTCGGAGTTCAAAGAGAATAACAATTTCAATTTAATGAAGCACTTATTCATTCCGCTTCAAGAAAAACTTGGGGGCGCTGTTGGCGGTCACTCTGGTGCAGCACAGTGGAAAGGAAAAGCGAGTATTGGGGAAGTGAAAAGAGTTGCGATTGAGATTTTGAAAAAAAGATTTCCCTAATTATTTCAGATAAACAACATTATTCCCTTTCTTTATTTTTCCCCTATCCGCGTACTTAATCAAGTAGTGTACGGTGGATTTTGGGATATTCGTAATTCTTTCAATCTCGCGTACAGTTTGAAAATCTTTTCTTAGTTCAATTATTTGGAGCATTTTGTCCATTGGTATATCAATTGCTCTTCCTCTTCTTTTCTCAAGCGAGAGAGAGATTCCTTTTTCTTTTAACTTTTTCTGTGTTTTTCCAGGGAGTCTTTTAAAGCATGATGAAGAAAGAGTGATTGTTCTAATTGGGCACCTTGTGATGAGTGCAAGTAATTTATCCCTCTTAATTGGTCTTACAAGATGTATTTCGGCGGTGTCCTTTGGTATGCTTTCAATGTTAGTGTCTTCAGTTATTGAGTATTTCATTCTACCAAATCCCCATTTTTCACTGCAACTCATTTTCTAAATAATTTTTTTCTCATCCTTGGAAGTTTTGTCCTAATTTTTCGCAGTTTTACCCTCTTAGTTATTCTTTTTATTGTTTTTATTCTTTCGCCTAACCCTATTTTTCGCCCAATTTTACGCTTTAGTCCTTTTTTGCTTTTCCTTGCGATGCTTTTTTTGGTCAAATACCCTAAGCCCCCAAGAATTTCTTTTCGCCCTATCTTATCAACTGGATTTTTAGAATAAATATTTGGTCCTGCCCAAAGTGTTTTCTTATTTTTTAGCATTGAAAGGAATTCTCCAGTATTCTTTGGCATTTTCTTTAGTTCAATTACCCCGCTTCCCAGTGCTTTTGGATAATGCGCATCGCTCCCGACTGTAATAAAGTAAGCATTTTTTGAAAACAAGATTGGTTTTTGTATTCTCCCGACAGCATTCACCGCCATTTTGTCAAGTCTTGTTTTTGCTTTTGCCCCGCCTTTTGAAACGTGAAGTACTTTGCTTAATTTATTTCTCTCAACAAATGCCACAAGTGAGTAAAATCTTTTCACCGCTTTTCCGCCAAACACCAAATAGCTCGCTGAACCAAGCATTCCATTGTAATACTCCGTTCCCAATTTGTATTTTTTTATTAGCGCTTTTGCTTTCTTCTCCCCAATTACTTCGCATACAGAATCATGCTTGTATCCATATGGGTGAGCAAAACTCGCAGTGAGTTTTAGTTCTTTAACCTTCTTGAGCGCTTTTTCAACAGCAATATCTTTCTTCAAGAACTCCCTAACATCATAAATGCGTTCATCTTCTCCATATACAAGTAAATCCCCTGCGTTTGTGCGCACTTCAATTCCGGGGATAAGTAGTATCCATTTTGGTTTTGTCGCTTTGAGTTGTAAATAAGCATCAAGCGGGTCATATTGGGGGTGCTCAGTTATTGCTACAACACTTAGTTTTCTATTCCTCACTCCCGCCCACCATTCCCTTGGCTTAACCTTTTTTTCATTTAAGTGCGTATGCAAATCAGCAAGTATTTTCTTTTGGCTCATGGCTAATTTGGGGCTTAACTACTTTAAAACCCTTTTCAGGAAGCCCGTGTTTTTACCCAATAAGCCGTTTTATTAATTTTTTGTAGCAGGTTTGTTTTAGGTGATTTAACTTGATAGACCCAAAAATCATTAGAGACGATCCTAAGAAAGTGCGGGAAAATTTGGAGAAGAGACATAATCCATCCCTTTTGTCGCTTTTTGATAGTTGGGTGTCTGAGGACAAAGAGTGGCGTGTTTTGAAGCAGGAAGTAGATGATTTGCGCTCAAAAAGAAACACTATTACTGAGCAAATAAAAAATGCTAAGGGTAAAGGCACTGATAGCAAGAAATTAATGGAAGAAGCAAAGAAATTACCTACTCTAGTAAAAGAGAAAGAAGCAAAGCTGAAGATTTTGGAAGAAGATAACAAGACCAAAATAATGCGGCTTCCAAATATTTTGCATGACTCAGTTCCTTTTGGTAAGGACGATACTGAAAATGTTCCTGTTAAAACTTGGGGCGAAGCAAAAACTCCTTCATTTGAACTAAAGCATCACGGAGAAATTGCAAAAGCACTTGGAATAGCTGAATTTGAGCGCGCAGTAAAAGTTGCGGGCACTGGATTCTATTATCTTAAAGGAGATTTAGCCCTGCTTGATTTGGCTCTGCAAAGACTCGCTCTTGATATACTAATAGAAAAAGGATTTACTCCAATTCAACCCCCTTTGATGATGAATAGAAAAGCGTATTCCGGGGTTACTGATTTAGGGGACTTTGAAACAGTAATGTACAAAATTGAGGGAGAGGATTTGTATATGGTTGCAACTTCTGAGCACCCAATGGTTTCAATGTATCTGGATGAGGTGCTTGAGGAAAGAGATCTTAATACTCCCATAAGATTCGCCGGCATGAGTCCTTGCTTTAGAAAAGAAATTGGGAAGCACGGTCTTGATGAGAGAGGATTTTTTAGAGTTCATCAGTTCAATAAGATTGAGCAGGTAGTAATTTGCAAGCCTGAGGATTCTTGGAAGGAATTTGAGATTATTTCAAAAAATCAGGAAATATTTTTCCAAAAACTCGAGATTCCATACAGGATAGTGAACGTTTGCACTGGCGACATGGGTGTTGTTGCTGCAAAAAAGTTTGACCTTGAAGGGTGGTCTCCAAGAGAAAAGAAATATATTGAACTTGGGAGCTGTTCTAATTGCACTGGCTACCAAGCGGTAAGGCTCAACATGAAATACCGTAAAAAAGATGGGACTAAGGAATATGTTCACACACTGAACAACACAATGGTTCCGACAACAAGGACTTTGCGTATTGTGATTGAGACTTACCAGACCAAAGACGGAACAATAAAAATTCCAAAAGCCCTTGTGCCTTATATGAATGGCAAGACTGAGATTAAAGCATAATTTGCTTTAATCTTTCTTATTTTTTTCTAATCTTTGTCTCTCCTTAAGTTAATTTACTCGTGGCTTAATTGTTGTTGTACGCTCGCATTAGTAAAATCAAATTCCACTTTTGGTTTTATTATAAATTTGCATCTCTCGCTGTTTTGCGCAGCGCATTCTACTTCAACACAATCAATTTCCTCTTTGAACACCGCAGAAAATAATCCTGCGAGTGTTCCGCGCATTATTGTATCAACTGGAAGAGCGCTTTTTCCCTTGAGTGCTTCCGCGAATGGAGAGTTATCAATTACAATTATTGCTCTTTTTGCTTCCGCCTGAAGATTAATTACTTGTATTGCCCCCCACCCGGAGAATGCAAAGAAGTCTTCTATTAGTTTTGTTTCTTTTTCGCCAACCATCCCCAAATTTATTCAGCGCCAAGAATACTGCGGGGTCTAGCAAGACCCGCAGATGAATTGGC
>DYDN01000067.1 GCA_020717885.1 Candidatus Forterrea sp. | reverse complement strand
ACAATCAAAGCACTAGCATACAATATTGAACACATCGGACGAATCATAAAAATTTGGCTTTACCTAGAAATCCAATAGGATTTCTACACCGCCTCTTACAACAATACTATTAAATAGTTCAAATGCACAATAGTATTTTTGAATGGAAAAACTGACTAATCTAGTTGAGTCACAGCAATTAAGTCAGGAACTAATTTTTGAATTGTTTAAACGAGCCAATATATTAAGAAAGGCACCGTCTAGAACGCTTTATGGCAAAGTCCTCGCAACGCTTTTCTATGAGCCAAGCACAAGAACTCGTTTGAGTTTTGAAACCGCAATGCTTCGTTTGGGCGGTCAAGTTGTGAGTACGGAGAATGCAAAAGAATTCTCAAGCGCGGTAAAGGGAGAATCAATTGAAGACACCGCAAGAATTGTCGGGGCTTATGCTGATTGTATTGTAATAAGGCACTATGAGGATGGGGCGGCAAAACGAGCAGTTACAGTAAGCAAAAAACCAATAATTAACGCAGGGGATGGGAGAGGACAACACCCAACACAGGCACTACTTGATCTTTATACAATTTATCGAGAAATTGGGGGAGTAGAGAATATTACTGTCGCGATGGTGGGGGATCTTGTTAATGGAAGAACAATTCGCTCACTCTCATATTTGCTTGGAAAGTTTAAGGGAATAAAAATTATTTTTGTATGCCCCAAAAATTTATGTGTTGGGAGTGATATTAAAGAATACTTAGAACGCCATGATGTAAAAATAAGCGAAGAAACTAATCTTGCAAAAGTTCTCCCAATCGCCGACATTATTTACATGACACGAATTCAAAAAGAAAGGATGAGCGAGGAGGATTATAAGAAATCAAAAGGAAAATACACTTTGAATATGGAGAGCTTAAAACTTGTAAGACCCAATGCGCGAATAATGCACCCCTTGCCGCATGTAGAGGAAATTGATTTTACGATTGAAGCAGAAGAGAATGATAAACGAATTGCGTACTTTCGCCAAGCCGAGAACGGACTTTATATTAGAATGGCAATACTTGAGCATTTGCTTGGGTGAAGTAATAGTGTAATAACTAATTACCACTTAACTCGCAATTAATCCCGTTCGCCAATCATCAGCGCAACATTAATCATTTTCTCGGTTGCTTTAATCGCAGCTTCTACTTGGTCAGTGCTTACACCAATTGTCTCAATTTTACGGTTTCCCCTCTTCCAAATTGTTTTCGTTTCAACAAGCGCATCAGTTCTTCCGCCAACAGGTATTCGCACTTCATAATCAAGGAGTTGTGGAAATGATAGCTTCTTCTTATCAAATATTTTCTTAAGTGCGTTAGTAAAAGCATTATATCCTCCATCACCAAGTGCAACCGCGGAATAATTTTTCCCATTGAGCAGAACTCTAACACTCGCTTTTGGTTTTTTGTGGGCAGAGGATGTAATTTTGTAATCAAGAACTTTAAATCTCTGTGCAAACCCATTAGCAGAAAGCTCATTTACTATGAAAAACAAATCCTCTTTTGAAACAAATTCCTTTTTGTCCCCAAGCTCAATTACTCTTTGCAATACTTTTGCCAAATCTTCTTTTGATAAAGTAATCCCGAGCTGTTTGAGAGAAATCTCAATTGAGGCTTTTCCTGAGAGTTTACCAATCGTGTATTTTGTTGTTCGATTAAAGCGGCCTGCGGAGAGCTTACTCTTATACAACCCGCCTTTTTTGTCCCCATCGGCGTGAATACCCGCTGTTTGGGTAAAAACTACTTGCCCCACAATTGGATGATTCTTCTCTATTCTGCGTTTTGAAAAAAGTTCAACTAAGTGAGAGATTGCAACGAGTTTTTTTTCATCAACACCGCATTTTTTTCCTGAAAAATCATGTACTACCGGAACTATTGCTTCAAGTGGGGTATTCCCAGCTCTCTCACCAAGTCCATTAACTGTTACGTGTATCCCATTGCACCCTGCTTTTATTGCGGCGAGAGAATTTGCAACAGCAAGACCATAATCATTATGCCCGTGGAAATCAAATCTTTTTCCTTGGAAAACTGAATGAAGTTTAGAAACATACTTTGAGGTTTCTTCAGGGGAAAGTATTCCAAGTGTGTCAGCAAGCATTACCCTTTGCACACCAATTGAAAACAATCCCTCAACTAAATCAATAACATACTTCTCCTCTTCCTTTATTCCGTTAGAAAAATCCTCAAGGTATGCATTCACAATAAATCCTTTTGAGTGCGCAAATTCAACTGTTTTTTTGATATCTTCAAAGTGTTCTTGCGGAGTTTTGTGTAGCTGGTTAACACAGTGATTTTTACTTCCCTTGCAAAGAAGATTAAGAACTTTTCCCCCAAGCGAAGAAATCCAGTCAACGCTTTTGTTAAAATCAACAAACCCGAGCACTTCTACCTTATCCAAAAGTCCCGCTTCTTTTGCCCAAGCAAAAATCGCTTTGCAGGATTCTTCTTCGCCCTTTGATACGCGGGCAGAGGCAATCTCAATTCTATCAACTTTAACTTCAAGTAAGAGTTTTTTCGCAAGCGCAAGTTTTTCATTTAAAGTAAAAGAAACTTCTTCAGTTTGTTCGCCATCACGAAGAGTAGTGTCCATTATTTCAACGGAACTAAAAGCAGATTCATTGTTGAATGGCATAATCACTCATAACAAACACAACAAAAGTATAATGCATAAGGATTAAAAATGTGAGTAAACGATGAACGGAAAACCTTAATAATTCCAAATTCCTTTCCATATAGATGCGAACTAAGATTCAACTAGCTATTTTGGCAATAATTCTAATTGCGTTTTCAACAATCACATTTGCGGCGACATTTCAGTGCCCCAACCTGAGTAATGATTCATCCTGTAGCACATACCCAAAAACATGTAATGGTCAATCAATGAGCACAACTAGCACCAATGTTTATTCAACAGCTTGTTATAGATATTCATCAAACAATTGGGGAGGGGCTTCAGGTTGTACGGAATTGCACAACGCATGCAATCTTACAAATTCAGGCGGAGCAACAGTATATCGCTGTCCATATGTAACCAATAATGCCCCTGCGGATTCATACACTAATACTTGCAGAGGCCAGCTTACGACTTCAAGCCAATGCATTGCATACATACGTAGCAATTCAACATACTGCAGGGGCTGGGGCTGTTATCCTGAGACATATTACAATTGCTCTGTTTGTTCTCCAAGTTGGACTCCAGCCCAATCCTCATACTGTGCGAACCAATCATTTACCCAAACTGATGGCTGCGGGAATTCAAGAGTAGTTAATGGAACCCTTCCAACATTAAACGGTGGCTGGCTATGGGGGGCTTGGGGCACCTGTAACAATACCACATTTACTCAAACACGAACCGCTACCTGTACAAATCCCGCCCCGCAGTGTGGAGGAGCAGCTTGCTCGGGTTCATCAACTCAATCACAGTGTTGTGATACTAGAACCGATGCCCAGTTCTGTGCGGCTGCGGGAAAAACCTGCGGGAGCTACACTGCAAATAATGCCTGCGGGATATCACGAACAGTTGCAGATTGTGGGGCATGTGGAACTGGGTATAACTGCAGTACAAGCAATACCTGCGAAGGTGACTGCGGTCTGCGGGGATATGATGGAAACAAAATAATAATTTTTGCATGTGAAAATCCCGCGGTTTCTAAATTACACATAAGTAAGAATGGAGTGAATTATGGTGTGGGGCTTGTACTGCCTACAGATGTTAACGCTTCAAAATTTAAGATAACTACTTCTTTAGGAGTTAGAGCGCTGAAAATGCTTGATTTTACTTGTGTGCCACCATTCATAAAAATTGGGGGGGTGTGTAGTTCGTGTGGAAACGGAACGTGTGAAGAGGCACTAGGCGAAACAAGTTCTACTTGTCCTGCTGATTGTGTTGTTTATGGGAAGTGGATATGTTATATTGTGCCACATGGCCACTCTAGTACAGTGTTTTGCCCGGACGGAACATTTAATGGTGCGCCATGCGCACCAATCGAGGATACGTGTTATGACTGGGATTGGGAGTGGTGGATGCATGGGGGCACTGTTAGCGAGGGTGTTCTTTGTGATTGTGTTCCGGTATAGTGTAATTAAGAGTAATTATAGTTAATGCGCACAAATTATCTTAGAGAGCAAAAGCAGCCATGTTTTTATTTAAGGTAAACTTTCTTAGATAAACTTGTATACTACTTTTGCCCAAGTAATTAGCGATACAAGATGTTGTTTAGTAAGTTTGACTAAATACTTTTCGTTTTTGTGCTCCTTGTGTTTGGACTTATTTTTACTTTCGCAGCGCTAGTTGATACAACACAACCTTATCACGACATAAGGCAATTAGCGGATGGCACAACAATTGTTACAAACACAAGCGGGGTATTGTTGCCTGCGTATGGTGGGACTGGGGTTAGTACTTGTGCAAACAATCAAGTGTTGAAATGGAGCGGTTCTGCTTGGGTGTGCGGAACTGATGCGGGTGGAATAAGCGGAAGCGAAAGCAACAGCGCAATTGAGTTTTGCAAAGATAATGGGATAGCGTGCATGGGCTTTGTTGAAAGTCCGTGTTTTTGTTTGTAAAGGGGCTTTTTTATGCCCCAATAGTGTTTAGGTTATTGGGGTTGGGTGAACCAATTGAGGTGGTTTCCTGATGAATTGTAAGTTGGTTAGGAAAGTTAAAGTTTTGCTCAAGCGAGCTAAGATGCCTGATTTTTTGCATCAGTTTGGTCCAAAGTGGTTTCCACTTTG
>DYDN01000066.1 GCA_020717885.1 Candidatus Forterrea sp. | reverse complement strand
GCAACAAAATTCTCCCCTAAAAACAAAGACTTTCAACTAAGCCCTATGCACAAATATTTACAAAACCCAAAGTGTTTCGAGTAAAGTTGAGCCAAATCGCAGGGGTACGGAAATGGAAAACCGACCGGGTTGAGGTCCCGGGCCTTAGTGGCTGTAAGAGATCGATCCTCTTCCCCTGCATGAACCGTTCCGCCGGTTCGCGGGCGGGGCTCGCCTACAGCTCGCACGGAGATGTGAGTGCCAAATTAATTACTTCTTCAAATGTTTCTTCTTCGGCCACTTGCCCTCAATTTTTTTGGATTCGCCTGTACCAAAAGCGATTATTTTGTTCCAGTCAACAAAAAAGAAGGCGATTACAATAACTACTCCAATAACCTCTATTGCGATTGTTAGCCAACTTGCGCTACCCATTATTGTTGACTCAAATGAGGAGAATATTTTTTGGGTAGTGAAAACCAAAAACAAATAACTAATTACTCTTCCAACAAAAAATCCTCCGAGTACTTCCCTCAGCCTCGTTTTTGTTGCACCAAATGCAATAAAGAGAGCATTAGAAGGAAGAGGGCTTAGTGCATAAAGGAAAGTAAAAATAAATTTCTCGATGGGTTTGCCCTGTAATTTTGAATTAATTGCCTCAAACTCATGCTTCTTTTTTGAGCTCGCGAACCTGTCAGTAACATAACCCGAGAGTTTTGCAAGAGCAAATCTTCCGCAGGTGGAAGCAGTAACCCCCAAAATAACTAGAATAAAAATGTCCTGAGGATAAGTAATGTAAAAAAAAGAAAGTATCGCCCAAGTTGGGGGCATCATTGCAGGAACAATATTTGCAACAAAAACAACGAACCACTCAATAACCATCATGCCAAGTAATCCCACAGATTCAAACACAAAAACACTTCCACAATTTGTTTAAAGTAGGGATTTACTTCTTTAAATACCTGCGTTCTTTTCACTACCTTGCTTTATTATAAAAGGTTTTTTGTTGAGAATTAACTTATGGTTGCAACAAGAAAATTTAGTCCTCTTGGGGCAGCAAGGCTTACGCGCCCAAGTAGAAGAATTTCTTTAGCGGCTAAAAAGCTCTCCAAATTAGGCAAGGGCAAGTTGGTTAGTGGAGTTGCAAAGTTTGTTTTAAGACAAGTACCCTATGCTGGTGAAAAAACGCTTCGAGTAAAGGATTTTACTCGCATAAAATTTAATCAGTCCTTGTCAAAGAAGGCCAGTGTATCAATTGCAAATAAATCTCCCACAGGACTTCTTCCCTGTGTTGAAAGATGCACGCTTGCGATAAGTCTTCTTAGAAAATCAGGTGTTAAAGCGTGGCTCGCGAGGGTAGTTTCACTTGACACACATGGAAAAGAATCAATACATGATTTTGTTGAATTTTATGAGAAAGGAAAAGTAAAAACGCTTTCACTTGGTTTAACTCGAGTTGAAGGCGGCGGAGGGGGGTTTAATGATACTTTCAAAATTATGGAGGGTTCAGCAAGTGAAATAACACACGAAGGCGGGTTTCCTTGTGTATTTAGAGGGATTGATTCAAGTCAAATCGGCGGGGCAACGAGCTCTAAGAAATTACAAAAATTCTTGAGAGAATCATATTATACAAGGCAGAAAGAAAAAGAAGCGCGAAGACTTGCTATATTAATTAGTTCGGGTGTAATTCCAAATGAAGCTGCGCCACAATTAAAATTAAGGTGAGGTGTTATTTATGAAACTCGAAATCGGATCAGGAAATAAGCCAAAGAAAGGCTATGTACACTTTGATATTCGCGAAGGAATTGGCGCGGATATTGTCGGAGACGCGAGAAAACTTCCGTTCAAAGATAACGAATTTGAGGAAGTTTACTCCAGATTCTTCTTAGAACACCTCCAAAGAAAAGATGCTGTGCTTGCGCTAAAAGAAATGTTTCGCGTACTAAAAAAAGGAGGGCGACTTGAGATAATTGTGCCAAATATTGCTTACTTTTGCAAGCTTTTTGTTGAAGAGAAGGGCCAAAAGAAGGAATGGGCATTAAACAAAATTTATGGGTTTGAGCACTACAAAGAGGATCACCACTTTTTTGGGTATGATGAGGAAATTTTGAGTAAAATACTCAAAGAAAGTGGATTTGTTGAAATTAAACGCACAGAGGAAGAGGAACAATACCTTCGCTTAACCGCAAAAAAGCCCTAATTCAACTTTTTTAATTGTTTTGTTTATCAAATTATGGAATAAGGTGATGATAATGAAAAAATTAATTACTATACTTGGAATACTTGCGGTTGCAATCCTACTCGGATGCACCCAAACAACACCAAATGGGAGTGGTATAATGGGTGATACAAACAAGGCAGATTTAAACAAAATTGATTCTAATACAACCGGAACAGGATACTCTAATCTTAATCAATTCACACAATTAGTTCGAGTTGGGGATAAAGTTTCTGTTAATTACACGGGAAAGTTTACTGATGGTAATGTATTTGATACTAGTTTAACCGCAGGAAGAACCCCCCTGAAATTCACAGTAGGACAGCATCAAGTAATTGCAGGATTTGAGAATGCAGTAGTTGGAATGAAAGTTGGTGAATCAAAAACAGTTACCCTTCCGCCTGAGCAGGCATATGGACCGCGAGATGAAAACAAAGTACTTGCATTTGACGCAAATCAATTTGCTGACTTTAATCAGCTTGTTGCTGGTTCGTATGTAACTGCTTGGAATACACGCGGAAAGATAATTGAAGTAATTGACAAAAATGCAGTAATAGATTTTAACCCCGAAATGGCGGGCAAAACATTGGTTTTTGAGATAAGTTTAGTTTCAATTGACCAGCCATAACGTGTGGGGACCTCGCACCAAGTGCGAGGCTTGCGACGTCGTTATGAACAAGGAAGTGGGCTTGCCCTCACTATTCTAAAGGTAGTGAATTCGCAAGCCACAAGTTATGGGTAAGGGTGTTTAACTTTGGGAAAAGTGCTTATAGCGTATCCATTGGCTTTGGAAAAAAAGAAGCCCTCAAATGAGGACAAAGTCGCACTGGAACTAGAAAAACTCTTTTCCTCAAAATCTTTTCTTGTTAAAAAAATTATTCTTGAACCCAAGAAAAAACTTGCGGTAAAAGAGCAATTCAAAAAAGAGAAATCACTTGAGTTAAAGAAAGTTCCAGTGCTTTCTTCATTTGATTTGGTTGTTCTTGGAACCCCAATTGTTGGTTCCCTCACTTCTTCTCCTTTAGTTAATGCATTTATTCGCTCAATTCCAAAGAAAGCGGGTGCTAGCGTGCAGAAACAAAAATTTGTTCTCTTTTCCACAGGAGTGTTACATGGATTTGAATTAAAAAAAATGCAGAGTCTCCTCTCAATGAAAGGGATAAAACCCATAGATTCCAAATCATTCACAAGCATGTTTGATTTTGATGAGAAAAAACTTTTCGAGGTAAAACAATTCTTTGAAAGGTTTATGGATCGTGCACTGGTTTAGACTTGTTAAGTTAGCACTGATTACTTTTTAGACTGCTCAAGTACATCCTCGCCTATTTCCTCAAAGTAATTACTTCTCTTTCTCTGCTCTGTCATATTCTTCTGCTTTGCAATTTCAGTTGCGCCTTGTTTGAGTACTTCCTTTAGCGCCGCTATTTCTTCGTTTGCGTAAATAACTTTTATTTGGGCTTCAAGAGTAATTAATTCGGTTTTAATTTCTGATGAAAGTTTTTTGTATGTTTCCTCAGTTATTTTTCTTTTATACAATCTCCCTTCGGCAATCTTTAGCTCATGCACCTTGAGTTGTTTTTGTTTCAATAAACCCATGATGATTTCTTTTTTATCGGCGTGGAGTTTCTCAACTTTTTTTAATTCTTCTTTTGGAATGTCCTTTTTCTTTTCATTATCAATTTCCGCTTCAGTTAAAATTAATTCCGCGTTCTTTTTCTGCGAGATATTATCAAATGTCGGCTTATCTATTTTGTGCTGAAGAAATTGTTTCTCCGCTTCTTTAAGCGCCATAAGTAATTGTTGTTGTTTAAGTTGTAAATCACTCTTTGGAGCACTATTCTTCTTACTTAAAAACACCGCAACTATTACAACAATTACAAGTATTATTGGTGTGGCAAAAATAATCAGACCATATTGATCAGCAATTTCTTTTGGAACTAATAAAATAATCAAAGCAAACATGATGCATAACACAATAATTATTGCAGTAGAGACTTTTGTATCCATGCAATAAGAACAATCTCCTTGCATTTAATAGTTTCTTTTTTGGCACTGAGCCAAGCATTGCTTGGCGAAGCATGCAAAATATATTTTGCATGACTTAGCTTTTTTCTTTTCTAACCTTGCAAAGGCAATTGCCTTTGCTAGGCATCGTGAAGCATTACTTCACAATGAGAAAAAAGGCAGCGACCCTGGCGCGAATCGAACGCGCGGTCTCCTGCTAACATCCTTTTCCATGCCAAAAATGTGCTTCACAAAGAAGCTACTTCTTTTGGCAACTTACCTTTTCTTTTTAAGAAAAGGCAGATAGAAGGCAGGCGCCTTATCCACTGGGCTACAGGGTCTGAATTGATATAAATTAAGTGCTTAGCTTTGCTTTGGCTCTTATGTTAGGCTCAATATAGACTTAACCGAAATCAAGCTATTTAAAAGTATTTATTAGCGTTTTTTTGCGCCCCGAGAGGATTTTATAATAACTATCGGAGAGGGTGGCGGTGTAGAAATCCTATTGGATTTCTAGGTAAAGCCAAATTTTTATGATTCGTCCGATGTGTTCAATATTGTATGCTAGTGCTTTGATTGTCACAGTTTTTT
>DYDN01000065.1 GCA_020717885.1 Candidatus Forterrea sp. | reverse complement strand
AGTGGAAACCACTTTGGACCAAACTGATGCAAAAAATCAGGCATCTTAGCTCGCTTGAGCAAAACTTTAACTTTCCTAACCAACTTACAATTCATCAGGAAACCACCTCAATTGGTTCACCCAACCCCAATAACCTAAACACTATTGGGGCATAAAAAAGCCCCTTTACAAACAAAAACACGGACTTTCAACAAAGCCCGGACAATCTCAGTGAGGTGGATTTAGTGGGACAACGCATTGCAAAACCTCCATCAAGAGGATTTATTCAACGTGTAGTAAAACGGGCGGCAGGAAGAATAAAGAATAAGGCTGTTGGACCACGCGCGGTTAGTATGGGTTTAGAGTTAAGGCTTGTTAGATACGAAACAACCCAAATATTAAACGAAATCGGAATCAAAAATAAAACTGAACGGGCAACTATACACCGAGCTGTTCAAGAATGGAAGGCGGCACAAGTCAAGAGCTTTTATCAAACAACTATGAAAAGTGTTTCTGGCGAAGCAGCACATACTGAATACAAACGAATTGCTTCAGCATTCAGTGAGCCAAGAAAATTTGATTTGTTTATTAGAAGACTCATAGAATTAACTAAACAAGAAAACGAAACTGCTAGGTGCATTATTGGACAAAAATTGGGGATTGCAACAACGAACTTTCCTAAGTTTGGGAAAAACTAAAAAATATAGAAGCTCACTTCTTCGCCTTTGCCCCTTTCTTAACCGAGTCAACCATTTTTTCTAATTTAAGTTTAATTTCTGCCTCGCTCTTGGTTTTTTCTATTGCGCTACCCACATGAATAATATCCGCACCGCTTGAAATACAATCAAATGCGAACTCAGGAGTCTTTACTCCTCCAGCAACAACAAGCGGAATTTCAATAGATGCCTTGGTTTGCGCAATCATTTCCTTTGGGGCGGGCTCCGGCGCCCCTCCGCCTGATTCTAAAATTACAATCTTTGAACCCATGTACTGCCCAGCAAGAGCGGTTGCCGCTGCTAAGTACCCGAGGTTACGCGGGATTAATTGCGCTCGACCCATAAAACCAACTGCCCTGCCCGGCTCAACTATAATATAAGAAGTTGGAATAACCTCAAGCCCCATTTTTTTTACTGGGAAAGAGGCGGCCGTCTGCGCACCTGAAATATAATAAGGATCATTACTATTTAGCATTGACATAAAATAAGTCGCATCAGCGAGCTTTGAAAGAGTCGCAATATTCCCCGGGAAAAGAATTGCTGGCAAAGCACACTTATCTTTAATTGCAATAAGAGTATCATCTAAAATTTTTCCTTGCGCACCAAGAGAACCACCAACAGCAATCGCGCTCGCACCTGCTTTCTCAGCGATTTTTGCCATAAGGCCTGCCTGCTCAGGAGACTGATTAGGGGGGTCAATTACAAGAAACAACATTCCCGCCTGTTCCTTTAACTGCGCAAGTAATTTAGTGTAAACTTTTCCTTCCTTCATCAAACCACTTCAATATTAAAAATAAGAGAAAATGAGTATAAAAAGGCTTTGATGGGTGCAGAAAAAGGTGCGATAAAATATGAGCAAACGGCGAGGAAATGCAATAAAATGAATAACGGCAAAGCGCTCTCGAAAGGTTATAAAATCAATGCAAAGAGAAGAATAGTAGAAGAAAGGCTTGGTAAAAAGATAACAAAAAACTTCTTTAGTGATATTATGCAAACACAAAACACCGCACAAGTAATAACGGAACTCGCTACAAAAACCGGTAAGAGTGAAGAGGAAATTATGGGACTTGTTAAAGCGAAAATAGATAAATTTTCAGGACTCTTAACTGAACAGGGCGCGGTATTCATGGTGCAAAAAGAACTCGGGATGGGAAAAGAACAACTCGAACAAATGCAAGTGGGACAGCTTGAGGAAGGAATGAAAGGAATTGAAGTAAAGGGCACTGTTGAAGGAATGTTTCCTGTAAAAGAATTTGATAAAGGCGGGAAGAAAGGAAAATTGAAATCGTTTATACTAAGTGATGGAACGGGAGAGGTGAGGGTGACGCTTTGGAATGACCAAGTTGATAAATACGAACTCACCAGGGGAAGCGAAGTTAAAATAAGCAATGTGCTTGTAAGCAAGTTCAATGAGAAAAAACAAATCACACTCGGATTTAACGGCATAATTGAAATATTAAATAAAAAAGAGGAAGAGTTTGAGAAACTCTCTGACCTAAAGAGCGCAATGACAAGCGTAAATGTTGTTGGAAGAATAATGCGAAAATTTCCATGCAAGGATTTTGAAACCACTAATAGGAAGGGAAAATTATGCTCATTCCAACTGAGTGATGGAAGCGCACTGCTAAGAGCAACTGCGTGGAACGAAAAAGCAAATGAAATTGAGAAATTTGAGGAAGGGGCTGCAATTGAAATAAAAAATGCTTATACTAAAGAGGGAAGATTTGGGGTAGAACTGCACTTAGGATACACTGCGGAACTCACCGAAACTAAAAAAGAGGTTCTTGGCGCGGCTGAACTAATGAAGGACTCTGTTAAGGAAAAGAAAATATCTGAAATATTGCCTGGAGAAAACGCAATAATATTTGGAACAATCCAAGGAGTGGGGAAAGGAAACCTAGCTTATGATGTATGCAAGAAATGCAATAAAAAAATAACGCGCACAGAGAATGGGTTTTTGTGCGAAACATGCGGAGAAACTGAAGTCAAAAAGAATGCGGTTGTTGGAGTAATGATTAAAGATGAGAGCGGAGAAATCAAAACAACAATGTTTCGCGAAAATGCGCTCAAAACAATTGGAGTGACACAGGAAGAACTTGAGAAATTACTTTCGGATAAGCCAATTGATGTAATACTCGCTGAACTCAATGGGAAATTAATAGGAAAACAAATCAAAGTTTTGGGGTATATGAAAACGAACCAATACTCTGGGAACAACGAGTTTATGGCGAAAGAAATACTTTAGTCAGGATTTAATTTTAGAAATCAACTCTTCAATTTCTTTTTCCAACATCACAACAGAACCATTATTATCAAGCTTGTATTGCGCGGCAGAGAGGCACTTTATAATCTGCATCCGTGCAGGGTCCTTATCCTTAAGCTCGCGCTCCTGCTTAATCTTAAACTCCTCAAAACTACCAACATCCCCATGTTCCTGAGAAGAGGCTTTTACTCGCGCAAGAGTACGCTCAAAACGCACTTTTAAATCAGCAAAAACCTCTACAATTACTCCGTCTTTTGATTTTATCAAATCCACTTCAGCAGGGTGCCTAAGCGAAGTTATCACGAGATTATTTTTTTTAGAATAATTTGCAAGTGGAGCGCGGGCCCAATAATCGTGCCCAAACTTCTGGCGGTTACCATCACCCATTTCACGCATTTCGCTTCTATCTTTGTAGTTTTTTCCTAACCGCTTCAACTCTTTACGAACTTCTCCGCCAAGGTCAACGTGCACAAAATCATATTTGTCTACCAAATATTGAGCAACTGTATCCTTTCCTGAACCATTCAATCCAACAATTCCAATAAGCATTAAGTACACCAGAAAAAAAGATGGAAAGAATTGTTTTTAATACCAACGAAGCCGAAATAATTTGTGAAAGAAATGGATGAAAAAGTTCTTGCAATAAAACGAACGGGGTTGTTCGGTGCGCAGGATGAGAAAAAGTTTGATGGGTTTCTCCCCGATGGAAAGTTTACTCTTAACGAGGAAGCAATGAAAAAATCAGTTTTTATTTACCGAAAAGTAGCAAAAGACGGACAAGCAAAACCTGCTGAAGAGGATGAGGAATACAAACAAATAATCGCATACCTTGTGCTTACCCACAAAGAAAAAGTATTTTGCTACAAAAGAACTGCAAAAGCAGGGGAACAGAGACTGCACAGCAACTATTCCATAGGAATTGGCGGGCACATCAACCCAATTGATGTTGGAAAAAAATCGGATCTCCTTAAGGAAAGCATGGAGCGGGAATTTGAAGAAGAGGTTGCATATTCTGGAGAAAAAAAAGAACGAATATTAGGATACATAAATGATGATTCAAATTCAGTTGGAAGAGTTCACCTCGGGCTTGTTTATGAAATGGAACTTGCAAATGAAAATGTGAAACTAAATGAAAAGGAACTTGATGAGGGGAAACTTTGCACACTTGCTGAAATAAAAGAGAAGTATGAATCTCTTGAAAATTGGAGCAAAATAACTTTTGATTATTTAGAAAAGAATTGGAAAAAAATAGGATTCTAATTATTCTTTAGTTGATTTTAAGACATCGCTAATGACTTTCAACATTTTTTTGTTATCAAGAACAAGCTTTCTGCACTTAACCCCAGTATACTCAAAAATCTCAGCGGTTTTTGGAACCTCATCCTGATAATGCTTCAAATAAACAACTTCCTTAATTCCTGCAGAAGCAATTAATTTTGCGCACTCATTACATGGAAAATGAAGACAATAAATTGTTGCGCCCCTCACATCCGAACCATGATTTTGAACAAGAGCATTCGCTTCAGCGTGAGTTGCAAGGCAGTGACCGGTGTTTTTCTTGCTCCAATCAACATTAACGGCATCTTTTCTGCAATACCCCAGTTCAAATCCGGAAGGGATCCCGGGGGCAGGGCCATTATACCCCGAGGCAACAATACGTTTATCTTTTACAATAACCGCGCCTGATTTGAATTTAATGCAGGAAGCGCGGGAGGCAATTGCGACCGCGGAAAGCATGAAATACTCATCCCAAGAAGGCCGCAGTAATCCTTTTTTTTCTTCCATAAATACCACAACTAATACAAATTAATCATAAACCAAAACAATTAAAATGATTGGCAAAACTACTCCCCGCGTGCTGTGTTGCATTATTCTGTTTGTTGTGGGTTTTGTTTTTTCATTGTTTGGGGG
>DYDN01000064.1 GCA_020717885.1 Candidatus Forterrea sp. | reverse complement strand
GGAGTACAAACTCCTATTTATTCCTTTATAAAGGATTTCTACAAAAGTGTTAGGTGTTTTTCTCTGTTTTTTCTAGTACTGCTCAAGAAGAACCCCTATTTTTTCGCCTCTTTGATCATAAAACCCAATATTCTCTATTGTGTATGGAAAACCCAATATCAAATTCAATGGGTACTTTAAGAAGAACTTTTTGTCCTGACTACTGGGGCGATTTGTACTGTACGGATGCGAATGCAGTGACCCAATAAGTGTTTCATCAATTGGGACTGAGTACTCATCAATGCTTGCCGAGGTTTCAGAGGTGTTTGATGGAAGAAAAACTATTTCTTCAACCCGCTCTTTTTTTCTATCTCCGCCAAGAAAGCAGATGAACTCTGCCGGCATATATCTCTTCGCAGAGTGTATTGCGTCAAGCAGGAGATCTTTTTTTATTCGCCACATAATTTATTCACATAGTATCTATGTTAGAATGAATATATAGAAAAGCATTGCTGGGACGATTAAAGCTGACATGCATGTGCTTCTTCGAATCCCTTTTGTGATGGTGAGTAGTCCTAGGGCGGTTGCAAAAATCATTGCGATTAATCCAATTGTGCCGCAAAATAAGCCTACAAGAATAATCATGAGTACTATGCTTGCAATTGAAAGTTTTTTTGTTTTTTGTTCATCCAAAATGCCCATTGCTTTTTTTGAGAGGAGTATTGTGCATAACCCCCCAATCCCAGCTGCAGTGACCATGGCTAGCGTTCCAATGAGAAGCATTTCGGGGGTGAAAAACATTTTATCCTTTAGCGCAAGCATTGTCCCGTTGCGCGCTTTTGATAGCGCAAAGAGAGTGGCAAATGAAAAGAAAAAATTTGATGCATTAATTGAGCCAAGCATTGTGAGGTAGCCTTTTGCCGAAGGGGTTTTTTTAAACACATTTATTATTCCTGCGGCAGTATTGCTTCCAATTCCAGGCATTACTGATACGAGTGCCCCTCCAATAAGTCCAACTATTGCGCTTCCGATAGTTTCGCTTCCAACTTCCGCATTTTCTTCCTGCCGTGCTTTTACTGGTCGTTCTTTTAGTGAATGTAGTGTTCCCGCAATTCCAAAGTACCCTGTTATTAGTGGAAAAACTTGGTTGGAGAAAAGCATTCCTTGTGATGCAGCAGCTATTACAATAAATGCCGCCCAAATTAATTTTTTTAGGTCCTTCTCGCTAAAAATAAAAACTAGTAATGCAAAACCAAGGATGAAGGGTGTTGTGGTTATTATTTCTTGGGAATTTTGTTCTATGAAAGAAAAAAAGAATGGGGTGAGTGCGCTCCCAATGAGTACTGCGATAATTCCTCCAAGTACTGTTGCGCAGACCGCTTCAAGCGCTTTTCCTTCAAGGAGCATTTTGTGCGCAGGGAGTATGCTCTCAAAAGTATTTTCTGACGGGGCGCCTAAGAAAATTGAGGGAATAAATTCGGTGAAGGATTGGGTTATGCACATTCCGAGCATAAAAATAGTTATTTCTTCTCCAAAGAAGGGACTTACGGCAAGGAGTACTGCCACATTATTTGAGTGAAGTCCGGGGATTAGCCCCGCAATAATCCCTGCGATGCTGCCGAGTAGCAGCCACGGGAGTATCATTGTTTCTCAACCTTCTGTGCATAAAGGTTTAATTGTTTTTTTGGTTTTTTTATTGCAGAGGGGTTTGTTGGCTGTTGTTCTGATCGGTTCTCCGCATAGACTTTCACAAAATCATTTTGTTCAAGCGTTGTTGCGCGCGGGTAATAAATTAGAGCTACATTTCCGTCATCAAGAGTAAAAAGTGTTATTGGGTAATTCTCAATAACCGCAATTACTCTTCCAAAGAGAATTCCTTTTGAGTTTTCCTTTTCTCCAAGTTGAGTTATTGTACTGTTCTCAAATTGGGGTTCATAAGTTAATGCAAGTGCTACCATTCCCGCAATTGTTATTATGAAGCATATTTGGGTGAGTTGGGTGTCATTCATCAAAGAGCGGGGTTTTAGCGGGAATAAAAACAGTTCTCTCTTTTCGTTGAGTGACGAAGTGAAACGGGGTTAGTATGGAAAGGGATTCTCTTTATTTCTAAAAATATTCATGGCACAAAAGTTATTGTAACATTTTTGTATGCGCTTGCTTCCTCAACTTTTTGTTTTATTGCAGCAGAGTTAAAATCGGTTGCAAGTTTTTTTGGGGTTGTAGTAAGCAATAATTCTGTCCCAGAGCTTTTATTCAGTTGTATTGTTTCAATGTAAATGCTTTCATTTTTTTCTCCTATTTGGCGCAGTAATTCAGTTCTTGCGGCGCTTATTGCAAGAGTATCTCCGTGTGTTTGCATATAGAAACTTGTTATCGCTATGGCCCCTGTCATTATTACGAGAAGTACAAGCAGGCTCTCAAAAGCTATTTGGCCCTTTTTACTCATAAGTATCACATTTACTGATAGAAGGCAACTGTTCCAGCCTGTTTTTCAATTATAACTTTTGTTGCAACAGGCCCGTTTATTCCAGGAATTTTGCAGTCCATTGTAGCGGAGAGAGGCAGGGTGAATTCTTTTGTGCAAATCCCTGTTTTTGAGTCACATTGGCCAGGGAAAGGTTTTTCTTGTAGTGTTGTTGTGAAAGAAATTTTTGTTGTTGCGCAAGTGATGGCGCTATTCTCCGGAACAAATATTGTGAGGGTTTCTCTTGAGCCAGCGCTTTGCATTGAAATATTTGTTATTGCGTTTACTATTTTTTGGGCTTCGCTATTTGTGCGCGAAACATTTTCGGTATCATATGCTAGCCCTTGTGCGTTTCTTGCCATTGGCATAACTGCAGTAGTGATGTAAACAATTGAGATTAGTATGAGGAACATGAATTCTATCGACGCTTGTCCTTTCTTCATTTCTAAAGCACCCCTGTGAGGAAAGTAATCACTAAATCGCCTAATATTATACACAATATGTAGCCTAAAAGCATTGTGGGGACAAAAGGCATGCTCTCTTTCACCCATATTTTTTTTGGTATTTTTCCCTGTGCGGCAAGTTTTTTTACAACAATTAGTTCCTCATCAGTCAGCCCGCGGGCTTTGTTTGAGGAAATGATTTCTTTTTTTGGCGAGAACAATTCCTTTACCCCCTTAATATTCCCTTTCTTAATTAACTCGAATATTTTACTGCCGCTCACTTCACCCGCTTCAACAATCTTTGTTCCTTTTTTTATTAGGCTCTTTGCAGGAATCATTCCTTCCTCAAGCTCTTTTATCGAGATTTCTGTTGCGAGTACTTTTCTTGAGGAGAACATTAGTTTTATTGCCGAGTAGAGTCCTACGCTTACTACTAGCGCCGCAATTAGTGCCTGGGCAAAAAGAGTGTAATTAAATATAAGTGCAATAATCACGGCGAGTATTGTTGCAATTGTTTTGTATTTTCCTAAGAAACCCCAAATTATTACTGCAACAATAAGCACAAGCGCATTAACATTGTAATGCGCGAGTATAACAAATGCGCCCGAGGCAAATATTGCTCCATTAGTTGCAAGCAGTACTTTTGGTTTCATTTCCTTAAACAACTCTTTTTGGAATGCTTTATTCTTGGCAACTTTGTATGCTACAATAAACAACCCGTAAGGCAAAAATGCGATGAGCGAGTAAATGAATAGGGTTATTGGGAAGATGGGGTAATTTGTAGCTCCAAGCGCGCCAGTGCTTATTAGTGCGGGAGTGAATGCGTTTAGTGCGCCTAGTCCCATAAATAATTTTACGTCCCCGCCTGCGAATACCCCGAGTTTCCAAAGCACCCAACCGAAAAAGAAGCCAAAGCATAATCCGAGTACGGAGTAAGCAAAGGGCAAGTAAGTTGATTCAATTATACTCTGTAACCCAAAAATTAATAGCCCGAGTACTGCAAGTCCGTAGTTTAATTTGTTTGGAACTATTCGACTCTTTAGGTCAGTGTAGGTTGCACAAAGAAGCCCGGCTATTGAAACAATTATTGCAGCATAAAAGAACGTTATCATCGCTAAGAAATAGTTTTATTTGTATTTAAAGCTTTTTGGCCTCAAAAAAAGAGAAGTTAATTTTAGTTTGTCTTGTTTAAGTTTTCGTGTTCATTACTAAATTACTTTGTCATAATATTTTCTATTACTCTACTTCTTGTTGAGAGTAAATCAGCTTGTGCTTTCATTGCAAGGGAGCGCATTGCTTCAACTAGAATTGCAGCACTTATTGCGAGCATTATTGCAAAAACCGCGGTAAGAAGATACTCAAATGATACTTGCGCTGTTTCTTCCATAGCCAACACCCACTTAAGGCCTGTTTACTGGTAATGAAGGGCACCTGATAGAACCTTTCAACAATGAATCATTCTTTTTTCGTGATAAAGCATCGCAGTCAGTTTGATTTGCGCGGGCTATTGCCGCAGGAACAAGGTCCGCGGAGTACCCGCCCTTTGTCGCGTCACAGGCGTAGCACCCGCAAACAAGACTATTAGTATTAATTGTTTTGCAGGTATACTCATAGGTCTGTTGTCCGCCGACATCAAGCGGGGGACCCATGGTGCTTATCATGAATGAGATAACTACCGTTACAACAACAACCGCTGCTGCGAGCAGTAACAGATACTCAATAGCCCCTTGAGCTCTTGCGGGTTGGGGGCTCCGCCTTGTTTGCGCTCTTTGATTCATACTTATCAGAATAGTTTAGGGTGAAGTGGTATTTAAGCGTTGCTAATACACGGGCTTTGTTGAAAGTCCGTGTTTTTGTTTGTAAAGGGGCTTTTTTATGCCCCAATAGTGTTTAGGTTATTGGGGTTTGGAGAACCAATTGAGGTGGTTTCCTGATGAATTGTAAGTTGGTTAGGAAAGTTAAAGTTTTGCTCAAGCGAGCTAAGATGCCTGATTTTTTGCATCAGTTTGGTCCAAAGTGGTTTCCACTTTGGATG
>DYDN01000063.1 GCA_020717885.1 Candidatus Forterrea sp. | reverse complement strand
CAATCAAAGCACTAGCATACAATATTGAACACATCGGACGAATCATAAAAATTTGGCTTTACCTAGAAATCCAATAGGATTTCTACACCGCCGTGTATCCATTAATTCACCCCCTTTATAGTAAAAATTGAGTTTATTTTTTCTTTGGCTTCGTTTCGTGTGAGTGTTTGGTGGTATTTCTCATAAATTGGTTTTAGGTTGCGGTCGGTTACAACGAAAAATCAGTTTGTGTAGTTGTTTTCGTTGTTTTTCTTGACTTTTTCTTCCATGTCAGAAACCTTTTTTGCTCGTGTTCCGGTTTCTATTTCAAAAGCATATTTTTCATTATTGTCATTGGAGAAGACAATGTCGGGTCCGAAAGTTGAGTAGGTTGCCACTTTGTCGGTGTGCTTTTTTGTTTCTTCAGCGAGTGTTATTGTAAGGAAATAGTGCTCTAGGCTTTCGTTTTGGTTTGAGTAAGGTCGTGGTTTTTTGATTGCAGGGATTGGTTTAAAAAGACACATATCCATAATTATGGATATATCCATTTATGTGGATAGGTGGTTGTTGTTTGTGATTAACTTGGTGTCAAAAAAGCGTTTCTTAATCCTCCAGACAGTGCTAGAGAAGAAGGAATTTACCCAATATGGATTAAAAAAAGAGCTAAAGTTGGGAATGAGCATAGTAAATGACACTATAAACACCCTGCTGGAAAAAGAGTTTTTGAAAAAGCAGGCAAAAAAATATGTATTGGTTGATAAAAAAGGACTTCTTGAACTAATCGCTTTTCTTAAACCTATAAATAAAGCTGTCAAGCATACTTTCTCCACTTCTTTGACTAAAAAAGAGGTTGAAGCAAAACTTTCAAAGAATGTTGTATTTTGTTTGGAAACTGCTCTTGAACAATACACTAATTACTATGAATCCAATCGTGTTGCGGCTTATGCTTCAAAGCAAAGCTTGGAGAAAATAAAAAAAGAGTTTTTTACGCCCGGCAGCACGACTAAGGTAATGATATTTGCGGAAAACCCGCCTTTAACAAAAAAAGAGATTAATGCAAAACACAATTTTAACTATACAAGCGCAATCCGCACTGTGATTGATTTGTACTGTGATAATAAAGGCTTTTTGGCTGACAAAATAATTGAAAAGGTGAAATAAGTGGAAGTTCCAGATCAATCAAAAGGATACTTGGAAGAATTCTTGCCTTTTGCTCGCAAACACCTTTCTTACGAACCAATCATTCTTGGTGGTTGGGCAGTATATGCTTATGCAAAGACACAAAAGTCAGTTGACGTTGATGTGCTTTTAAAAAACAAAAAAGACATCAAGCTTCTGGCCCCGTTCTTTGAAGAAAGGAAATTCAAGTATGAAGAAGACCGGAACGGAAACATTACTTACGAGCTTGAGACTGAAAAGCACGAATACAAAGGAATTATTCTAGAAAACATTATTTTTGACTTGATGCTTACAAGCGAACCCAACACCCTCCACAGCAACAAAAGCATTTCAGTCCCATGGGAACTATGCTACAAGCACAATCAAAAAGTCAAGCTTAATGGAGTCGAGATTTTAGCCCCCACAAAAGAACTCCTCATAATACTCAAAACCAAAGCCCTTCTTGACAGGGAATATGGCAAAGAAAAACTGAAAAATTTTGTAAACAAACAGTGGCTAAAAAGAAAGGATTTCAAAATAGAGAAAGACAAGCAGGACATTAAGGACTTATTTGATTTAGGCATAAATGGCACACAGCTTGAAGAGATTTTGAACAAAACAAACTTCAAAGAAGAATTCCAAGAAAAAATAAAACAAATCACTATTTAATGAAAAAGAATTATCCATCAAACTCGGCAAAACACCCATAATAGAATTTTATACCAGTTCAACTATAATAGTAGTTGAGGCTTGTAAAAGCGTGGGATAATAACAAATTTTACTGGGTATACCCTGGCCGGGATTCGGACCCGGGTTATCGCCTTGAGAAGGCGATGTGCTTGACCACTACACTATCAGGGCAACGTTTTGCCGCCAAGCAAACCTTGGGTTTGCGGCGCGTAGCAAAACGAAATTTTGCCACGTTGCAGCACGAAGCAGTATCTCATTGTAAAACGCACTGCGTTTTACGATGCCTTGCAAAGTAATACTTTGTCAGGTCGGCTCCGCCTCGATACAGCGAGCTTCGCTAAAAATTATTCTGTTGGTTAGGTTTATATTGCTTAATGGTTTAAGTGTTTGGAATGCAAATTAAAGCCGTGTTATGTGACCTTGATGGGACGCTTATTGACTCAATTCCGCTCATAATGAAGAGTGATAAGGATGCTATTCAAAAGTTCGGTTTTAAAGTTTCTAACCAGCGTTTGAGGGCGCTTTCCCAGCTTCACTCAAGGGATATTGCCTATTATTTAATGGATTCAACTAAGAGAGTATTTGATATTTACAAGTTCATTGAATACAGGCGAAGCGTTTTTGTTAAATTATTAAAAAAACACAAGGCAAGGAAGTTATGGTTTAAGGATTCTAAAGAATTCATTAAAGATATTTCATGCACTCTCCAAATGGCTGTGATTACTGGCTCAAGGCACAAATTTGTGCAAACTGTTTTTGATAAAAAAACTTTTGCATGCCTAAAATTCATAATAACAAGCGATGATGTTGCGCACAAGAAGCCCGATATTGAGCCGCTTGAGAAAGCAATTAAACTTCTCGGATTAAAAAATAAGGATGTTATTTTTATTGGGGATTCTGAGCAGGACGCGTTAATGTGTCAGAGATTAGGAGTAAAGTTTGTTGCAAAGATTGGCGGAATTTCTACCGAGAATCAATTACGGAGATATAACCCGATTTTTGTTGCGAAGACTTTTTCTGAGATAAAAAGATTTATTGCGCTCATTTCGTAAATTTAGCCCACAAAGTTTACTTTAATGAGAGTTTCTTTTCAAGTAGGGTAAGATCAATCAAGGTGTCTTTGCACCCGTCTTTTAACAGCAGCACAAGTTGTGGAACAACTCCCGTGTCTTTTGTTGCTTCAAATGAAATTAGTGCTTCCGCAAAACAACAAACGCCAACCGCGGCTTTTGGCTTATATTTCTGAATTATTTTCTTAACTAGACTCCCGCCAGGGACAATATAGATTTGTTTGTACCCAAGTTTCTCAGCCATCGTAATAGCTTCATCAAGCCCGCAGGAGCCACAATGCTTGCAGTGATAACCATCCTCATCGAAAGTCGCTTTGCACCCGGGTAATTTTCTTGTGCAGTGCGGTAAAAATAGCGCCCTATCCTTGAACGGAATTTTTCTAAACTCAGGTTCAAAAACAGAATTTCTTACTTCAATGTGAGTAAATTGTATCATGTCTTCGCTTAATCCAAGTGATTTACCTATCTTTTCCGCGGCGCTTGCGGCATTAAGGTGGGCACCCGCATCAGCGAATTTTCCGATTGCACCCCTTATCTTACCATAAATTCCGTCGGACATAAAAGTAAAGAAAAAAGATTAACAAATAATTATAAAAGTGCCACTGGATGATTTCTTGCAAGTTAGGAAGCTATAATATTATCAATGTAAAACGTATTCTCGGCACCTGCATTAACTATTGTGATAATTATTTTATCAATTGTATCTTTGTTTGCATTTGATACTCCTGAGATATCATAGTCCACCGCCTGCCAGGAATCCGCAACAGTAATATTTGGGGTTACCTCGGTTGTTGTTCCGCCGGTATCATGCAAACCGATTTTAATATTGCTTCCAGTTCTATTTGACCTAATATCAAATTTTAAGTTATTCTTTCCAGTTAAATTAATTGGTGAAGCTAATGTGCGTGTAAGATTTTTGTCTAAACTATCAGTCACTCCCGCAATTACTTTTAGTGAATACGCCCCCTGTGTTTTGATTGTGCTTTCAGGCATCTTTGTAAGTGACCCAATAAAATTAAAATCGTCCCAGGAATGATTTGAATAATAAGCTCTGGCCCCAACAGATCCCGCATTTGGAAGTGCTGCTGGAGAGTCTAAGGAATCTAGCTTTAGAATATCGTCTAAGTAAATTTTCACTCTAATTCCCGCACCTTCAGTATAATAAGTTACTTTAAGATTATAATCCCTTACGGTAGGCCAGCAAACCGGAAGCGCATTGTACGCAACATTAACATCTAACTCAGCACCATTCACCTTTTTTACAAGACGAACATCACAACCATTATCTGGATGAATTACAGCAAAATAGTAATTATTATCATTTTGTATTCTAAATGGAATACCATTATAATTTGCAGTGTTGTTGTATATTTTAGCTTCAACTGTTCCATTCAGAGCGGAAACTGAAGAAACTTTTATCGCATTATGCCCAGAATTACTTTTTTTCAGGGCCCCACTTGTTATTCCCCAACTTCCACTTAATGCCGTCCAATTTGAAAGGCTTCCAGAAAAATTATCATTAAAATCAGCATTACTAATATATGCTATGCCCAAAGAAGCATTTGTATCATACTCCATAAAATCAAGCCCTAATTGGGGATCCAAATAAACTGTGTATGTTTTACTTGAATCAGCAACTACACTAAAACCAGTGTTCGAATCATAGCTGGCAACATTAAAATCACAAGAATATGAACCTACATTAAAATCAATTCTAAAAATTGAATTTACCCCCGTGGCATCGTATGCATTCACATTACAATCAACACCCACCCCAGATAAATTAGAATCATTACTTGAATCATATACTCTAAAATTAATTCCATATGCTAGTGGTCCAGTTGGCTGAACAACAACCGCTGGATTAGCAGCCACTGTTTCCTCAACACAATCAACATTGATTGAATACCTAAATTGTTTAGCTAACCCCGACCCAGACTCATAGTAAACAACTAAATCACAAATTCTCTTTTGGCCCACAAATCCCTCACAAGTGCACCCCGTGCTTAACTCATCCAAATAGAACACTCTTTGATTACCTGACACTAATTGGACATTAGAATAATTATTATCAACACCATTAAGCGAAATCTTACTAACGG
>DYDN01000062.1 GCA_020717885.1 Candidatus Forterrea sp. | reverse complement strand
AACTGTGACAATCAAAGCACTAGCATACAATATTGAACACATCGGACGAATCATAAAAATTTGGCTTTACCTAGAAATCCAATAGGATTTCTACACCGCCAATTGTATAAGAAGGCTTATATATATCCTTTGCAGGGATATGTATTGGAGCTATTTTTTTTGGGAATTTTTCCGTAAGTAACCAAAAGGTGAGCTATAATGAGTCATATATTGTTAAACGCGGGCGTTGATGAAGAATTGCGCCTAGAGCTGCTTGCGCAGGAACTAAAGCTAAGATCAAAGCAGCCTGAGGCTTGGACAAAAACCAAGTTCAGGAAATACGCTAACTTCGGCAGAAACAGGAAGAAAACAGCTGAAGAGATACTTGGTTTAGAACCAAAACAAGTAAAGACAATTGGAAAAACTAGGAAATAATTTAAACTAATTTTACTAACTATCAAAAGCATTTGCTTTTGGTAGGGCGTAAATCCTAGACTTTTGACCAATGGCTTTTTTTTAAAACTTAAAAACAAATCTATTTATCTTAAGGCTTATTTAATTACTTCAAGTGTTCCTTTTCTTCCGGCGCTGATTTGGAGTTTTCCCTTATAATCAGAAACCCACCCGTTAGTGATTTTTACTTTATCCCCATCATTAACTTTCTTGTACTCATCATTCCAAAGAGTTAGAGAAACTTCTTCCCCACTTTCGTCCTTTACTGCGGCATTACAAACAGTTCCTTGCCCGTTTGCGCTAGCAAATGCTCTTGGTTCGCCTTTTGTAACAACCTCAACAATGAGTTCGTCAAATGGGGTTCTTGCTTTCAAATCCTTTATCAACATAGTATCACTAAGAGAACTTTCAATCCAAAACAATTAAAAAAGACTGCTATTTTATTGACGAAAACCAAGTTAAAGCGAGTTTGGAAGCTTTATATTGTTTTCACTGAATAATTAAGATATGGGCTTTTTGTTTTTGGATATAGAATCCTTTGTTGATCCAGAGGACGAGAATTCCGGGTTAAACCCATTTCATGAGAAAAGCAAAGTAATTGTAATCGCGTATAATCACTATCTTTCTTCTTCTGCGCCCAAAGCAGAACACGTAAAACCCCCCACATTTTTGTTTGAGTGGGAAATTGGGTCAGAAAAGAAAATGCTGGGAGAATTTTTTGATTTACTTAAAGGAATTTTGAAAAAAGATGATTTTTTGAAGATAGTTGGGTTCAATCACCTAGCGTATGATTTGAATTATTTGTTCGCAAGAATGAATAAGCACAAAATTGCATCTGAAAAAGAACTTTTCAGCGTATTATTTTCAGAACCCCGCCACATTGACCTTGCGCAGCTTGGGATGGCTGTATCAAAAGCAACAAAACGAGATGAAGACTTTAGAACAATCTCACAAAAAACAATTAATTCATATTATGAAATTCCAATAAAAGAAGCCAGCGGAAAAGATGTCTCTAAATTTTACTCAGAAAAGAATTTTGATAAAATAAGAAAATACTGCACTGAAGAGTTTACTTTTGAGCTGTTGTATCAGAGCCTTTTACAAACATTTTTACACTAAGCAAAAACAAGCCTGTTTTCACTAAGCAACTATACTAAATTTCATAAAAACTTCATCACGTCCAAGTTTTTGTTCGCGCAAGAAAAGTATTTATACTCAAAAAATCATTGGCTAACAGATGTCTTTTATGCCTAGCGAGTTTTCTTGCCCAGAAAAGAGTGCGTTGCTATACAAAACGCTCTGCTCGAAAGGCAAATGCCTCTCAAACGAGAATGCGGCGTTTGCAAAAAACTTTCGACAGTAATTAAACCCATTTTTTCTTTTTTTAATTCTTTTGATTAGATATACTTTATGCGTCTAGCAATAACAGGCACCCCTGGGTGTGGGAAATCAACCCTTTCAAAACTACTTGGCGAAAAGTTCGGGCTAAGGGTAATTAATGAAAAAGACTTTGCAATACAAAACAAATTAGGCTCGTTTAATGAAGAGAACGAACTTGAGATTCCAATTAAAGAATTTGAGAAAAAAGCAAACACATTTCTGAAAAAAAACGATAATATACTTTTTGAGGGGCATGTGCTCTGTGAAGCAAAACTAGCAGTTGACAAAATAATTGTTCTCACAATAAATCCAGAAGAACTTGAGTTGCGGCTTGAACAAAGGAACTATCACGCAGTAAAAATAATGGATAATGTATTCTGTGAGGGAATCGAGTACTGCAAAAAGCATGCCGAACGTAATTATTCAAAAGAAAAAGTTATTGTTGTTAAGTCAATGCCTTCGCCAAGGTTAACCTTTGCTCAAACACTTGTAAAGTTAAGCAACTAAAATGCTCAAAAAGCGAAAAAACAGGTTTTAAAACTTATTTTAACACAATCCCGATGCTGAAGTGAAAGAAATGCGTTATTTAAGGCTTTTAGTAGTGTTTGCAGTATTTTTGTTTGTTCTGCAAACGGCAGTCGCATACGAAGCGCCACTATCAAGTTATGGTTTCTCCGAGGTTAATTTGATTGGTTCCCCTGCGCAAAAATGCCAAAATATTATAATCAATCTTCCCGATTCGGCTAAGGCTGAAATGGGGGCAGGAATACTTTCAATAGAAGCCTCATTTACTAACCCAAAAGTTGACAATACCTTTGTGGCAGTTTCAATTAATGGGGCTGAAGCAAAAATGCTTTGGACGGAAGATTTTGTTTGCAAAGGTAATTGCTTTGGAAGAATATTTTTGCCCGAAGTAAAAACAAGCGAAACAAAACTAACAATTTGTACTGAGCTTGGGGGAGAAACAAAAGGAATTAATGTTAAACCAACCTCAACAATTGGGATTTACGACACCCCAATACTCTTAATTCAAAACTTGGCCCCAGGGCTAATACATTTAGGTGAAAGAGCAAAATTAAGCACAATAATTTCAAACAATGGAACAACAGATGCAAATATTTACATACAATTCATTCACCCCGATACAAGGGCAAAAGTAAGTATTACAAGCTTTGATATTGTTGACGGGGAAAGCAGCGCATATGCTTTTATTAAAGCCGGCGAGACAAAACAATTTGATTATTATGTTAAGCCAAGCATTGTAAGCACATATAATCTTCCCTCCGCCGCAATGTTTTTCACAAATATTTTTGGAGAAAGCCAAGTTATTTTGAGTAATCATCCTTTTATGAGAGTACAAAAACAAGAACCGCTTGAATTGTCGCTTGTTTCAATAAGTGACCAGCAGCCATTTGTGCTGAAAGCTCTGATTAAAAATAATACTGCAAGCGAATTCTCCGGAAAAGTTATTTTATCTCCTCAAACTGCTCTTGAAGGGCCCGTAATGGATTTTACAGTTTCAGCAGGGGGAGAAAGAGAAGTAACATTTAACGCTAAATCCCAGCTTGCAGCAGGAACATATGAATTTTCAGCATCAATTGTTGATGTAAATGATATTTACACATCCAATCCAATTAATCTCGAAGCAAAACAAAATGGAATCTCATTTGAGATAATATTTGCAATACTTGGAGTGCTTGTGGGTCTCGCAATATTTGCCTGGATATATTTTATAAAAAGTAATTAATTCTTAGTCTTTCCACTCCTCAAGAATTAATTTTCTTGCGCTCTCCTGGGTTTTCTCTTTCTTTGCAAATTTTTGTCTTAAAACAAAAGCCACAACAAGAATTATCCCGATTGGAATTAATCCGATATAGTCAAAACCCCCAATAAAACCCGAATTAGTATTTGAAAGAAGGAATAGTGCAGAAACAAACTTATTTTCATCAATTGCCTGCTTGGCAGAAGCAAGCACATTTTTTTGGGCACCAGAATCAATCGCGTTGTTAAAGTTTCTCACCGCCTCTCTTCTTAAGAATTCATAGGCGTTTGAAAGTTCGTTCTTTATTTTTGTGAGCTTGTTTTTCTTCTCCAAATCACTTTGATCCGAGTTTAATATTTCAGAAATATTTAACCTCAGCGTTTTAAGCCGCGATTCAGTAATTGGCGGCACAAATTTTATGTCTACAATATTTTTTTCTGGAGAGAATAATTCTCCCTCAAGAAAATCCAATAAAGAGTTTGTACTTAACCCAAGAGTTTCAACCTCTTTTGTTAATAGTTTTGCGTTTACTAGTGTGTTTTTATCCAAAGATTCCTTGAGAAAACCCATTTTTGAGTAAGTTTCTTTCATCAAAAGAAAGTTTTTTTGTGATTCTTCCGGACTAGTGCTCTTGTTCAATTCAAATGCATTGCTAAATGCGGAGAACTGCTCAAAAAGCGGCCCAAATTCGGCGGGGTGTGTAGAGTAAAGTTTTTTTGCATCATTGAATAGTGTTTTTGCTTCAGTGTTCACAGCTTCACTTGCACTAAAAGAAACAGAAATAATTTCCTTATACGCCTTTGATACCCCTGCAAAAGTTTCAAGGTTGTTTTCTTCAAGTGCTTTTGACAGTACAGCGTTAAGTTTTTGTGCCTGAGCACTTAGGCCAGTGCCTTCAAGTTGGGTTATGTTTGATTTTGCTTCATCAATTTTTAAAAGTAGTCCCTGTCTCATCGCTTCAATGCTTTTTTTCTCTTCGTCCTGTTTTCGCAATAGGGCAAGTATTACCTCATTTGATTCAGAGAGTTTTTTTAATGAAACAGGATTATTTTCTTGACCAAGGGAGAGAATTTCTTCAATTGCAACTACTTTATCTTGCGCCCCAAACAACAAAAATTCGTTTCGTTGTTTCTCTAGCTGCCCAATGTAATATTCAATTGTGTTATTTAGAGTAATCTCCAGCGAATATTTTCGTTCTTGCCTAGGCATAAACTCTTGCTTATTTAATACAATTTTATTAGAGTATGCCTCTGGGGGGCTTTGTTGAAAGTCCGTGTTTTTGTTTGTAAAGGGGCTTTTTTATGCCCCAATAGTGTTTAGGTTATTGGGGTTTGGAGAACCAATTGAGGTGGTTTCCTGATGAATTGTAAGTTGGTTAGGAAAGTTAAAGTTTTGCTCAAGCGAGCTAAGATGCCTGATTTTTTGCATCAGTTTGGTCCAAAGTGGTTTCCACTTTGGATG